>JAPPLJ010000008.1 GCA_028819475.1 Rhodospirillaceae bacterium | reverse complement strand
CCCCCCCCCCCCCCCCCCCCCCCCCCCCCCCCCCCCCCCCCCCCCCCCCCCGGGGCGGGGGCCCGCCCCCCCCCCCCCCCGCGTCCGCCGCCGCGCCGATGTCGGGTTCAAGGTCTGCGGCGACGCCAACGGACCCCTCCCCCTAACCCCCTCCCCCAAGGGGAGGGGGGACGCATTGAAGCCCAGAATTTGGCCGGAAACGGAGAAACATGACGAATCATGACATTTCCTGACGCCTGCCCAAAGCCGCCTTTCCGGCGCCGCGGTCGCGCCGCCGCCGCGCGGCCGTCCGATGTCGGCAATTTGGGAAATTATACACACCTTGTTTTTGTTGGGCATAAATTCCGGAACGGAAATGGCGGATTTCTGCGGATTCCACGCCGGAAAAAGCGGATCGGTGGCGAAAAAAACGCGAAAGATAGACCGGTCTGTCTCAGAATTGAGGCCGGGCTGCGGATGCGCAACGGAGGAGGATACCGCCACGAATCATGACGAATCATGACATTTCATGACGCATCGGCATATCCCGCAGGGTGCCCCGTCCGGCTGCGGAAGCGGGCCGGCGGTTACGCTGCTGCCGGCAGCGCGGCCTCCAGCTTTCCGATGTCGCCGATGTCCGGGCAGCCGGTCTGGGCCTGGAAGCGGTCGAGTTCGTCGCGCAGGATATCGAGCGAACGGGCGGCGCCGGGCCGGCCGGCGGCGGCGACGCCGTACAGCGTCGCACGGCCGACCAGCGTGAAGTCGGCGCCGAGCGCCAGCGCCCGGCCGATATGGGAGCCGCGCCGGATGCCGCTGTCCAGGATCAGGGCCATCTCCGGCCCGACGGCGGCGCGGATCGCGGGCAGGACGCTGACCGGCGCCGGCGCGGCATCGAGCTGCCGCCCGCCGTGATTCGAGACGATGATGCCGTTCACCCCCAGCGCCTTCGCGCGGGCGGCGTCGGCGGCGGATTGCAGCCCCTTCAGGATGAAAGGCCTGTCCCAGGCGTCGCGAAGCCAGGCGAGATCGTCCCAGGTCAGGGTCTGCGAGATCCGCGCCACCATGAAGGCCGCCAGCGTCCCGGCGGTGGCGCCCTCCGGGGCGTAGGCGGCGATGGTGGCGAGGCGCGGCGCCGGACCGGCGAGGAAGCGCAGCGCCCAGCGCGGATGCAGGGCGCCGTCGAGCACCGTTTTCGGCGTCATCCTGAACGGCACGCTGAAGCCGTTGCGCAGGTCGCGCTCGCGCTTGCCGGGCCATGGCGCGTCGACGGTGAGCACCAGCGCCTGCGCGTCCGCCTCGCGCGCCCGGCGGATCAGGTCCAGGTTGGTTTCCCGGTCGCTCTGGGCGTAGAGCTGGAACCAGAACCGGCCCTCGGTCGCCCTGCCGATATCCTCGATCGATGTCGTCGCTGCGGTGCTGACGATATAGGGCACGTTGGCCGCCAGGGCGGCGCGCGCCAGGCACAGGTCCGCGTCGGGCCACAGCAGGTTGCTCATGCCGGTCGGCGCGATCCCGACCGGGCGGTCCCAGGTCTGCCCGAACAGGTCCTTCTTCTGGCTTCGCTCGCGGATATCGACCAGGTAGTTCGGCGTTACCTGCACGGCGTCGAGCGCATCGGTGTTTCGCGCCTTGCCCAGCTCGTCTTCGGCGGCGCCGTCGACGAAATCGAAGATCACCCTGGGCAGCCGGCGCTGCGCCGCCTCGCGCATGTCGGCAATCGTCAAAATGCGGGAAAGTCCGGCCATCCTTACCGCCGGCGCCCCGGCCGGCCACCTGTTCCGGGAAATCTGCGAGTGTCCTGCCATGCCGACCGTGCCGCACGCCAGCCTCAAAATCGCCGTCAAGGCCATGCTCGCCGCGATGGGCAGCGGCGACGCCGAAGCGGAAATCGTGGCCGATCATCTGGTCGAGGCCAATTTGAAAGGCCATGACAGCCACGGCGTCGGCATGATGCCGCTTTATGTGCGGAACTGGCAGGCCGGCACGCTCGCCCTCAACCGGCCGCTCGAGACCCTGCGCGACGACGGGCCGTTCCTGGTCTGCGACGCCGGCGGCGGTCACGGCCAGGTCGCGGCGCTGGAAATCACCCGGCGGACGGTCGAACGGGCGCGGGAGCTGGGCGTCGCGGTCAGCGGCCTGATCCTGGCGCACCATATCGGGCGGGTCGGCACCTATGGCGAGGCCTGCGCCGATGCCGGCATGGTCTCCATCCAGTTCGTCAATGTCGGCGGCCACGAGGCGACCGTCGCGCCGTTCCGCGGCGCCGACGCCCGGTTCCTGACCAACCCGGTCTGCATCGCCGTGCCCGCCGCCGGAGACAAGCCGGCGATCGTCCTGGATTTCGCCACCAGCAAGGTCGCGCTCGGCAAGGTCCGGGTCGCCATGAACGAAGGCCGCCGGATGGACGACGGCCTGCTGATCGACAGCGCCGGCCGGCCGACGGACGATCCCTCGGTCATGTTCACCGATCCGACCGGCGCCATGACGCCGATGGGCGATCACAAGGGCTACGGGCTCGCGCTGATGGCCGAACTGCTGGGCGCGGCGCTCACCGGCGGCATGACGATCCGGCCGGAGCGCGGGCGCGACGCCGGCATCCGCAACAACATGCTCACCATCGTCATCGATCCGGAGCGGCTGGCCGGTCGCGGGCCGTTCCTCGCCGAAGCCGCCGCCGTGGTCGATTGGGTCAAGGCTTCGCCGCCGGCCGACCCGTCCGAGCCGGTGCTGGTCGCGGGCGAGCCGGAGCGCCTGCACAAGGCCGAACGCAGCCGCGCCGGCATCGGGATCGACGAAACGACGTGGTCCGAATTGCAGGCCGCTGCGACAGCGACCGGGCTGGGCGCTGCGCGGTTCTCGGAGCTTGCAGGCGCCGGATGATCGGACCTCGCGGGCGTGACGCAGGGCACCGCCGCCGTTCTGTGCAGCGCGGGATTGCACATCGGCCGCCCGTTCCGCATATTCCCAAGACGGGTTGCTGCCGTTCGAGGCTCCGAATGCGTATTCTTCCATTGCCGATCCTGGCGCCGCTGTCCGCAATGCTGCTCGGCGCCTGCGCGTCCACCGGCGGCGTCTTCTCGTCTGCCGAAGTGGCGCAGTGCGAAAAGGCGCTGGCGGTGCTGGTCCGGACCGGCCCCAACACCGCAAAATACAGTGTGGACGACAGCGCCGAGGCCGCGCGGACGGTCGACGGTCAAAAGGTCACCGACGTGACGCTGACCTATATCCAGAACAATACCCGCAAGCTGGCCAGCTGCTTCTACCCGCGCGGCCGGAAAGTTGCGGTCGGCTACGTCTTCGAGGGCCAGCGCCTGTCGGACGCCGCCACGGCGGCGGTCAACCGGCAGCTTTGAGGGGCGGCCGCCGCTTATACCACGCCTTTGCAGCGCAGCGCGGCAACCGCCGCTTCGTCCAGTTCCAGCAGTTCGCCGAGCACCTCTTCGGTATGCTCGCCGACGGTCGGCGCCGGGCGCGTGTATTCCGGCGGCGTCTTCGACAGCTTGAGCGGGCTGGCGATGTAGGGTTCGGCCTTGCCGGTCGCGCTGTGGGGAATCTCCACGACCATGTCGCGCGAGCGGACCTGCGGATCGTCGAAGGTCTCGCCGATGCTGTTGACCGGCGCCACCGGCACGCCGAGCGGCGGCAGGCCCTCGAGCCAATGGCTGCGCGGAAGCCCGCGGGTCAGCGCCGAGACCGCCTCGACACAGGCGGCCCGGTTGCGCACCCTGAGCGCGTTGGTCGTAAATCGCGGATCCTCGGCCAGCTCCGGCGCGTCGGCGAATCGGGCAAACGCGACGAACTGCCGGTCCGTCCCGACGGCCAGGATGAAGCGCCCGTCCGACGCCGGGAATGCCTGGTAGGGCACGATCGAGACATGGGCCGAGCCCCAGGCCCTGGGCGATTCGCCGGTGTGCAGATAGTTCATGCCCTCGTTGACCAGCCAGGCGACCTGGGAATCGAGCAGGGCCATGTCGAGGTGCTGTCCCTCGCCGGTGCGGTCGCGATGGCGCAGCGCGGCCAGGATTCCGACGTTGCAGTAAAGGCCGCACATCAGGTCGGCCACGCCGACGCCGACTTTGCACGGCTCTTGGCTCTCCGGTCCGGTGATCGACATGATGCCGCCGGTCGCCTGGATGACCAGGTCGATGCCGCTGCGCGGGGCGTACGGGCCCGTATGGCCGAAGCCGGTGAGCGAGCAGTAGATCAAACCCGGAAATTCGTCCTTGAGATCGTCGTAGGCGAGGCCGTATTTCGCCAGCGCGCCGGTCTTGTAGTTCTCGAACAGGATATCGCACTGCGCGATCATGCGCCGGGCCAGGCCCTGCCCTTCCGGCGTCGCCAGGTTGATCGTGACCGAGCGCTTGTTGCGGTTCGCCGCGTTGAAATAGACGCTGTCGTTGAGGAGTTCTTCGCCGTCTGCGTCCTTCAGGAAGGGCGGGCCCCAGCCGCGCACGTCGTCGCCGGTGCCGGGCCGCTCGACCTTGATGACGTCGGCGCCGAGGTCGGCCAGAACCTGGGTCGCGGTCGGCCCGGCGAGGATGCGGGTCAGGTCGAAAACGCGGAGTCCTTCCAGCGGACCGGGCATGCGGGTTTCCCATCGGGTTGCGGAGCGTGGTGGCGGCGAGGACGGCAGGGCGCTTATAGGCAAGCCCCGGAACCGGCGCAACGGCGGGGCGGTTGCAACGACTGTTGGCGCGAAATCCGCGCATGGCGCACGATAGGGCAATGCCGTCAGAACCGTTCGCTTCGGAGCGGCGCTCTTCATCATTGCCGACACCGGGCCGCTCGGTCGCCGGGGTCGACGGCTGCCGGGCGGGCTGGGTCATGGTCCGGCGCGATGCGGCCGACCGCTTCGCCGCGCCGCTCGTCGTCGCCGCGCTGGACGACCTGCCGGAGACCGACATGGTCGTGATCGACATCCCGATCGGCCTGCCGGAGAGCGGCCGGCGGGCCTGCGACCTGGAAGCGCGCGCCATGCTCGGCCCGCGGCGCAGCAGCGTGTTCACCGGCGTGCGCCGGACCCTGCTCGCCATGAGCAGCTACGAATCGGCCAACGCCTGGGGCAAGGATGACGGAGAAGGGCTGACCAGGCAGATGTGGAACATCCTTCCCAAGATTCGCGAGGTCGATATCTGGATCACGCCGGCGCGCAGCCGGACCTTCCGCGAAGGCCACCCCGAACTGGCGTTTGCCGGCGTTTCGGGACGGCCGATGGCCCATTACAAGAAAACGCCGGAGGGCGAGGCGGAACGGCTTGACGCGCTCGCCGGCTTCATCGACCGGGATACGGTGCTCGAATGGCTCAAGGCGGCGCGCGGCTCGGGCGCGGCGCGGGACGATATCGTCGATGCGCTGGCGCTGTGCCGTTCCGCCGCCCGGGTCCTTCTGGGCCGTCACGGGCAGTTGCCCGCCGATCCGCCGAAAGACGCCCGCGGCCTGCCGATGGAAATGGTGTTCTGAATTTCTCTGGCCCGAATCTTTCCGGTCTGAATTTCTCCGGCCGCGGGACTCGGCGTTCTTGCCATCCGGGGACGCTCCCAGCACAATCCGGTATCGAACCATCAAGGGAGGCTTCCGCCATGAACCGCCGCGATATCCTCAAAGCCGGGGCCGTGGGCGCCGGCGTCTATGCGCTCGCGTCCGCCGGGGCCCGGGCCGCCGGCAAGGCGAAGCCGGCCTTCGTGCTGGTGCACGGCTCCTGGCACGGCGCCTGGACCTGGAACGAGATGACGATCCGGCTCGCCAAGGCCGGTCACGCCGCCTTCGCCGTGGATCTGCCCGGCGCCGGCTCCCGCACCCGGTTTCCCGCCTCGTTCCTGAAGCGCCCGCTCGACAAGAAGGCCTTCGCCACCGAAGTCTCGCCGGTCGCCAAGGTCACCCAGGCGCAGCGCACCGCCCATGTCGTCGACGTGGTGAAGAGCGCTGCCGGCGTCGGCAACGGCAAGGTGGTGCTGGTCGGCCATTCCTGGGGCGGCAACACGATCTCGGCCGTCGCCGAGGCGGTTCCCGACCTGATCCATTCCGTCGTCTACCTTACCGCCTTCATGCTGCGCGGCGGCATGTCACCGGGCGAGATGCTCGGCGATCCCAGCTTCAAGGCCGGCAAGGTGCTGCCGCTGGTGATGGGCGATCCGGCCAAGATCGGCGCGCTGCGGATCGATCCCAGATCGTCCGATCCCGCCTACGTCGCCGCGGCGAAGGAAGCGTTCTATGCCGACGTGACCGACGGCCATTTCGCGGCGATCGCCAATCTGCTGCATTGCGACGAGGTTGCCCAGACGGTCGGCGTCAAATCGCCGGTCACGCCGGAGAAATTCGGCAAGGTCGCCCGCCACTACATCCATCTGGCCGAGGACCGGGCGATCCCGGCGGCGGCGCAGGACAGGATGGTCGAACTGGTCGACGGGTCCGGCATCGGCGGCAAGACCGTCGTGCACCGGATGGGCGGCAGCCATTCACCCTTCTACGCCCAGCCGGACGCCCTGCTGGAGGTGTTCCGCAAGACGGCAGCGTGACGGCGCTCCATCCCGACGTACCGCGGACGGCCGAGACCCGGCCGCCCGCGAGCGCCCGGACAAAGCGGGGACATCCGCCATGCTGACCTTGTACGGCTATTACCGCTCGTCCGCCGCCTACCGGATGCGGATCGCGCTCAATCTCAAGGGCCTCGAATACCGCAAGGTCTCGATCCACCTGCGCAACGGTGCGCAGTATGCCGAGGACTATGGCCGGCTCAACCCGCAGCATCAGGTGCCGACGCTCGAGACGGACGACGGCGATCTGCTGGTCCAGTCGCCGGCAATCTTCGAATGGCTGGAGGAAACCTTCCCGGAACCGCCGCTGCTCCCCGCCGATCCGCTCGGAAAGCAGCGGGTGCGTGCGATGGCGGCGGTGCCGGGCTGCGATATCCACCCGATCGGCAACCTGCGGGTGCTGCAATATCTGCAAGACGAACTGGGCCAGGATCAGGAGGCGGTGACGGCCTGGGCGCGGCACTGGATCGAGCTCGGTTTCGCCGGGCTCGAACGCATGCTGGCCGGCCATCCGGCAACCGGCACTTTCTGCCACGGCGAAACGCCGACGATGGCGGACGTCTTCCTGGTCCCGCAATTGTTCAACGCCGCCCGTTTCGGCGCGGACATGGACCGCTTTCCGACGATTCGCCGCATCGGGGAAGCCTGCAACGCGCACGACGCCTTTGAGCGCGCCGCGCCCGGCAATCAGGAGGACGCCGAGTAGCGCGCGGCTTTGCCTGACCGGGGGAACGTGGTTAAACAGGCCGGACAATCGGCAACCGCCGTCCGCCGCCGCAACCGATCCGGAGTTGCGCTGCAACGGCAAAGTGCGCAGGCCCGAACCGCATGTCCGCCCCCGACGTTCCGCTTTCCGCTTCCATCCCCGAGGCCCTGACGTTCGACGACGTCCTGCTGCAACCCGGCCGGTCGGACGTTTTGCCCGCGGAAACCGGGACCGGCACCCGGCTCACCCGGTCGATCCGGCTGGGAATTCCCCTGATCTCGGCGGCGATGGATACGGTCACCGAACACAAGCTTGCCATCGCCATGGCCCAGGCGGGCGGCATCGGCGTTCTGCACAAGAATATGGAGCCGGCGGACCAGGCCGGCGAAGTCCGCAAGGTCAAGAAATACGAATCGGGCATGGTGGTGAACCCGGTCACGGTCACGCCCGACAAGACGCTGGCCGACGTGCTGCATCTGATGAACCGCCACAGGATCTCGGGCGTTCCGGTGGTCGAGCGCGGCAACGGCCGTCTGGCCGGGATCATCACCCACCGGGATGTGCGCTTCGCCGACAATCCGCAGCAGCCGGTGCGCGAGCTGATGACCAGCGAAGACCTGGTCACCGTGGCCGAATCGGTCGATCGGGCCGAAGCCAAGCGCCTGCTGCACAAGCACCGGATCGAGAAGCTGCTGGTGGTGGACGAGGACGGCATCTGCACCGGACTGGTCACGGTCAAGGACATCGACAAGGCCGAACGCCATCCGAACGCCTGCAAGGACGAACGGGGGCGGCTGCGGGTCGCGGCGGCGACGGGCGTTGGCGAGGCCGGGCTGGAACGGGCCGAAGCCCTGCTCGACGCCGGCGTGGACGTGCTGGTCGTCGATACCGCGCACGGCCATTCCGAGGGCGTTCTGGCGGCGGTGAAGCGGATCCGGAGGCTGAGCAACGCCACGCAACTGGTCGCCGGCAACGTCGCGACGGCCGACGGCGCGAAAGCCCTGATCGATGCGGGCGCCGACGCCGTGAAGGTCGGTATCGGGCCGGGATCGATCTGCACCACAAGAATGGTCGCGGGCGTCGGCGTGCCCCAGTTGACGGCTGTCATGGAGTGCGCCGAAGCCTGCGCGGCGGTGGACGTTCCGGCGATCGCCGACGGCGGCATCAAATATTCCGGCGATCTGGCCAAGGCGATCGCCGCCGGCGCGTCCGTCGCAATGATCGGCTCGCTGTTCGCCGGCACGGACGAAGCGCCGGGCGAGGTCTTCCTCTACCAGGGCCGGTCCTACAAGAGCTATCGCGGCATGGGTTCGGTCGCGGCCATGGCGCGCGGCTCGGCCGACCGCTATTTCCAGCAGGAAATCGCCGAGCCGCTCAAGCTGGTGCCCGAAGGCATCGAAGGACAGGTGCCCTACAAGGGGCCGCTCTCCGCCGTGCTGCATCAACTGGTCGGCGGCCTTCAGGCGGCGATGGGCTATACCGGCAGCCGGACGATCGCCGAGTTGCAGCGCAACGCCCGGTTCCAGCGCATCACCGGCGCCGGTCTGCGCGAGAGCCACGTCCACGACGTGACGATTACCCGCGAAGCGCCCAACTATCGCGGGTTCTAGACGAGCGGCATGACCCCGGGCGGGCGCGTCCAGGCGGCGATCGAAATCCTCGACGCCATCCTCTCGCCACCGGCCGGGCGGGAGCGGACGCCAGCCCACGCGGTCGTCGCTGGATACACCCGGAAGCGCCGCTATATCGGATCGAAAGACCGCCGGGCAATCACAGGTCTGGTATGGCAGGCGTTGCGTTACCGGGGCCGGGCGCTGTGGGCTAACGGACAGGAAAGGCTGTCCGGCCGGGACCTCGCCGTCGCAGCGCTGGCTGGTGCATCGGGTCTTTCCGAAGCGGAAATGGACGGCCTGTTCGGCGGTTCGGCCTACGGCCCGCAGGGGTTGAACGCATCGGAGAGGGCATTGGCCGATGCCGTGCGCGCGGCGTCCGGGCCGCCGCCCTGGGCTGTTGCCAACATGCCGGACTGGCTGGCTGCCGAAGCCGAACCGGTGCTCGGCACCTCCGGTCCGGCAGGTTGGCGGGTGCTCGCGGAAGAGGCGCCGGCGACCATGCGGGTCAACACGCTCAAGGCCGCCCGCGAAGCCTGTCTGGCCGCGTTGCGGAACGCCGGCGTCGATGCCGTTCCGACGGCGCTTGACCCGCTCGGAATCCGATTGCTGAGCCGGGTGAACCTGGCGCAATTGGCGGCTGTCCGGGAAGGCTGGCTGGAAAGCCAGGACGAAGGTTCCCAGATTGCAGCGGCCCTGGTCGCTGCCCGACCGGGTATGCGCGTGCTCGACTATTGTGCGGGCGGCGGCGGCAAAAGCCTGGCGCTCGCTGCCGCTATGGCGAATGAGGGCAGGATCGTCGCGACCGATACCGATCCCGACCGTCTGGCCCCGCTGTCCCGCCGGGCGCGGCGCGCCGGCGCGACGATCATCGAGACCCGGACCATCGAACCGGGCGATCCGGTCGAAGCCGGCGGGTTCGACCGTGTATTGGTCGATGCGCCGTGCAGCGGCAGCGGCGCTTGGCGCCGCCAGCCTGAAGCGCCGTGGCGTCTCGACCGCGAGCGCTACGATGCGCTGCAGACCGACCAGTTTGGAATTTTGACCGCGGCGGCTCCGGCGGTCGCGCGCGGCGGCCGCCTCGTCTATGCGACCTGCTCCGTCTTTCCGGCCGAAAACGATGCGGTCGTGGGACGGTTCCTCCGCAGTAATCCGGCGTTCGCGCCCCTTGCGGTCGGCGATATCTGGCCGGCGGTCCTTGGCGCAGCGGCGCCGGCCGCCGCCATCGCCGGCAACGCTGTCCGGCTCCTGCCCCATATTGCGTCGACTGACGGATTCTTCGTCGCCGTCATGGAACGGACGCGGCAGTGACAACGCATGATCGCTTCCGGATCGAACGGGCCCGGCCGGCGGACGCCGGTGGGCTCGCCCGGGTCTATGTCGAGACCTGGCGGGCGGCCTATGCCGGCCTGGTCCCGGACCGGGTTCTCGTGTCGATGCAGGAATCGGTCCACGAAGCACGGTTCGCCCGCTGGATCGGTCAGCAAACGGACAGGCAATTCATTCTTGTTTGCCGGGTGCCTGACCGCGGTGTCGTCGGCCTTTGCAGCGCCGGGCCCGCGCGGGGCGGGCCGGAGGCGCAAGGCGAAATCTATCTGCTCTATGTCGACCATGACTGGCAGAACCGGGGCATCGGCCGGTCCCTGCTGCGCGCGGCGTTGCGCGGGCTGCGCGCCGGCGGCTACAGCCGGGCGATGCTGTGGGTGCTGTCCGGCAACCCGTCGCGCTTCTTCTACGAGGCGGCCGGCGGAGTGCGGACAGCCGAACGGACCGAACGGCTGTGGGGCACGGACCTGAAGGAAATCAGCTATACTTGGCGTGACCTGAGCGAAGCCTGAAGCGGCGAGAAACTCGCCCGTGGCCCGCCCAAGCCCGCCGCTGCTATAAGCCCGTCCAAACGACAATTTCCCGGCCGCCGACACCGCCATGACCGACCGCGTCCTTATTCTCGATTTCGGCTCGCAGGTGACGCAATTGATCGCCCGCCGGGTCCGGGAATCCGGCGTCTATTCGGAGATTCACCCGTTCAGTATCGGCGAAGCGGCGATCCGCCAATTCGGCGCGGCGGCCATTATCCTGTCCGGTGGCCCGGCCTCGGTGGCGGCGGAAGGCACGCCCGCCGCGCCCCCGGTCGTCTTCGAGCTCGACCTGCCGGTGCTCGGCATCTGCTACGGCGAGCAGACCATGGTCGATATCCTGGGCGGTGCCGTCGAATCCTCCGATCACCGCGAATTCGGCCGGGCGTCGCTGCGCGTCGAGGCCGGCTGCGCGTTGTTTGACGGGGTCTGGCAGCCGGGCGAGACCCACCAGGTGTGGATGAGCCACGGCGACCGGGTGATTTCCCTGCCCGAAGGGTTCCGGGCCGTCGGCACCAGCGAGGGGGCACCCTTCGCCGCCATCGCCGACGAGGCTCGGCGCTTTTACGGCGTCCAGTTCCATCCGGAGGTCGTGCACACGCCTTCGGGCGCGCACCTGCTGAGGAATTTCACACACTTGATCGCGGGCTGCGCCGGCGACTGGACGATGGCGGCGTTCCGGGAGCAGGCGATCGAGCGGGTCCGCGCCCAGGTCGGCCGCGGGCGCGTGATCTGCGGCCTGTCGGGCGGCGTCGACTCGTCGGTCGTCGCCGTGCTTCTGCACGAGGCGATCGGCGAACAGCTCACCTGCATCTTCGTCGATCACGGCCTGCTGCGGTTGGGTGAGGCGGAACAGGTCATCGAACTGTTCCGCAACCACTACAACATCCCGCTGATCCATCGCGAGGCGTCGGGCCCGTTCCTCGATGCGCTGGACGGCATCGAAGACCCGGAAGCCAAGCGCAAGATCATCGGCGGCCTGTTCATCGACGTGTTCGAGGAGGAGGCGAAGGCGATCGGCGGCGCCCGGTTCCTGGCCCAGGGCACGCTCTATCCCGACGTCATCGAATCGGTTTCGGCGACCGGCGGGCCGAGCGCCACCATCAAATCGCACCACAATGTCGGCGGGCTGCCGGCGCGGATGAACATGGCGCTGGTCGAGCCGGTGCGCGACCTGTTCAAGGACGAGGTCCGGGCGCTTGGCCGCGACCTCGGGCTGCCCGAGGCCTTCATCCGGCGCCATCCGTTCCCCGGCCCCGGCCTCGCCATCCGCATCCCCGGCCGGGTGACGCGCGAGAAGGCCGATCTGCTGCGCCGCGCCGACGCCATCTACCTGGAGGAAATCCGCAACGCCGGGTTGTACGACGAAATCTGGCAGGCCTTCGCCGCGCTGCTGCCGGTGCGCGCGGTCGGCGTCATGGGCGACGAGCGCACCTACGACTGGGTCTGCGCCCTGCGCGCCGTGACCTCGACCGACGGCATGACGGCGGACAGCTACGCCTTCTCCCACGATTTCCTCAGCCGCACCGCGACGCGTATCGTCAACGAAGTCCCCGGCATCAGCCGCGTCGTCTACGACGTGACCTCCAAGCCGCCGGGGACCATAGAGTGGGAATAGGGACTGCTCAGGCGCTCACGGCCCGACCTTCTCGGCGCGCATCTGGCTGCCTGCCGGACGGTTGCGGCCGCACTGGTTGCACCGGCAGATGCAGAAGATAAAGAACGGATGAGCATGTGGGCTGCGCGCCATATCCCTCCGGTTATGCCGCACGCGCGCTGAACCCGCCGTCGACCGTCAGTTCGGCGCCGGTGATGTAGCGGGCGTCGTCGCTGGCGAGGAACACGGCGGCGTGGCCGACGTCCCAGCCGTCGCCCATATAGCCGGTCGGGCACTGGGCGTTGCGCGCCTCGGCCATCCGTTCGAGATCGCCGCCGCCATAGGTCTCCTTGAGCGGCTCGACGACCATGGGCGTATCCATCAGGCCAGGCAGGATGGCGTTGGCGCGGATGCCCCGGCCGGCATATTCCACGGCGATCGTCCGGGTCAGCGGCAGGATCGCGCCCTTGGTCACGGAGTAGTGGATATAAGGCACGCCGAGCCAGCGAATGCCGGCGATCGAGGCAACGTTGACGATGGCGCCCCGGCCGATCTTGCGGCCGCGGGCGTCGGTGCGGAATTCGTTGCGTTCCATGACCGGCAGGACGGCGCGGCAGGTCAGGAACATGCTTTTCAGGTTGACGTCGTGAAACCGGTCCCACTCCGCGTCGCTCAGCTCGGCGGTCGGTTTGGGTGCGACGACGCCGACATTGTTGTGCAGTACGTCGATCCGGCCGAACCGGTCGAGGCAGACCTCGACCATCGTCTGGACCTGCCTGGTCCGGCTGACATCCGCCGTGCAGGCTTCGGCAATGCCGCCCTCTCCGGCGATGATGCCGGCCGTTTCCGCCGCGGCTTCCGGGTTGATATCGACAGCCAGCACTTTCGCCCCTTCTCTGGCGTAAAGCACCGCCGCCGCCTTGCCGTTGCCCCAGCCCCGCCCGATCGATCCGGCGCCGGAAACGACAACGACCCTGTCCTGCAGCTTGCCGCTCATGGCACAGTCCTTCCTCTCGACGCGGTTTCGGGAATGGCTAGCCGACACCGGCGCCCGCGGGCAAGGGCGCAGCCCCGGGTTCAGCGGTGGAGCAGGGCACTCCCGTTGCCGCCGAGAATTCCGGCGATGTCCGCTTCCGGCAGTCCCGACGACCGGATCGCCTTCACGGTGCGTTGCGTATCGAAAATCGGATGGTCGGTGCCCAGCAGGACGCGCCCGGCGCCGAATGTGCCCGCGGCCAGCGCAATCGATCTCGGGCCGAAACTGGACGTATCGACATAGATCCGGCTCATGCGGCTTGACGGCAGCGGCGCGTCAGGCGTGCGGCGTGCGGAGACATGATCCATACGCTCGACCATCATCGGCACCGATCCGCCCAGATTGGCGACCTGGACTGTGATCTCCGGGAATGCGTCGAGGAAATCCGTCAGCGTCAGGGTGACGGTTACCGCGCTCAGCCGGGCCTGCACGTCCAGTACGATGTGGCGCAGATTGGTGTTGTCGCCGAAGTCGGGCGGCGGACCGGCGCCGCCGGGCGGCACCGGGCCGGGATGGATGAAGACATGGGCCCTGCGTGCGTTCGCAGCCTCGAGCAGCGGCGCCCAAGCCTCGGCCTCGCGGCGGGTAAGAAAAGCATCGGCCGGCAGGATCGCGCCGACGAACCCGGTGATATCCATTGCCCGCGCCAGCTCTTCGACCGCCGCCGCCGGATCGGCCAGTGGCAGGGCGGCCAGGCCCGAAAAGCGATCCGGCAGGTCCGCCATGAGCCCGGCGAGGGCGTCGTTGAACCGGCGGACCAGAGGGGCGGCCTCGTCCGCGGGGAGGCTATCGATCCCGAACAGGCCGGGCAGTGAAAGAACCTGCCGCGACACGCCGTGCCGGTCCATGAATTCGAGGCGGGCGCCGGACTCGAACAAGGCCGGGGTGACCGGCAGGACCTCGCGATGAACGTCGAGCCGCTCGCCCTCCGGGCCGCCGACGATGCGCGGCGGCTGCGCGCGCGCCCGCAGCGCATCGGCCAGTTGCGGCGGCAGCCAGTGGACGTGCCAGTCAACGATCATGGCGGAAACCGGCATGCCGGCTGCGCGAATGGTCGATGTCCGATTGAAGAGGGCCGGTGCCGGCGGTTTGCGGCGGCGCGGCACGCGCCTCGGCGCGGTACAGGATGGCGATGGCCACCGAGATCGCCAAGATGAGAAGGAGTTTCCGCATGGGCCGAACCGATCGTGCAGCCTCTACCACGAAGAATTACAGGAATTCGAGCTGCGGCAAAATTGCCGTTCAATTGCGGCAAAGTTCGTAAAGAGCAACTGCCGCAGCGTTTGAGACGTTCAAGCTATCGATCAGGTTAACGCAATTTGCGTAATTTGCATACTGCATGGGTATGCGAACGAGAATATTGCAATTTTCCTTGGTCAGCCGCCGGAGCCCCTGACCTTCTGCGCCGAGTACGAGCGCCGTTCTTGAATTGCCGTCCGCGAGGCCGGTCCCGGCGAGTGTCGCCTCCGCGCTTCCGTCCAGGCCGGCGACCCACCAGCCGGCGTCCCGGATTATCGCCAGGGCCCGGGCGAGGTTGGCGACCCGCACCCACGGCACGAGGTCGAGCGCTCCGGCGGCGGCCTTGGCCAGCGCGCCCGATTCCGGCGGGGCGTGGCGGTCGGCGGTGATCAGCGCCGCCGCCCCGAACACCACGCAGGATCGCAGGATCGCGCCGACATTGTGCGGGTCCGTCACCCGGTCGAGCACGACGATCGGGCCGGCCGGCGCTTCGGAGGCGAGAATTGCGTCGAGCGGAACCCGCCGAAGCGGCTCGACGGCTACCGCCACACCCTGATGAACTGCACCGTCGGGCAGCCGGGCGGCGAGTTGCGCCGCCGTCACCGTCGACCACGCGAAATCCGGTTTTCGGAATCGCGAATCTCCAAGTTCCCCCTGCGCCGAAGGGGTCGCCCATCCGGCGGCGACCCGCCGCGCGGGATTGGCGAGCGCCGCCCGGACCGCGTGCGTGCCCCACAGCATGAGCGGTTGTCTTGGCGCCTTCACCCGCGCGGCAGCGGGGCCCTGCCGGGCCGGCCCCGACCTAGCTGCGACGCCGTGTTGCGGCCGGGTTTTTTGCCTGCCCGGGTACTTGCTTTTTGCCATGGAATCGCATAGTAGCGGCGACCGGAACGCAAACAAGCTGCAGGAACGGCGGCCGGAGTGCGATGGCGGCGGCTTCTGCGGCTCGTTTTGCGTCTGGATGCGTTGACATCCGGCAAGCGGATTCCAAATGGCGTTACCCGGATTTCCGGTTCTTTCAGGATGCCGGCCAGTATACCGGCGCAGGGCCGGTCTTGTCGCGGAGGGGTGCCCGAGTGGTTAAAGGGGACGGGCTGTAAACCCGTTGGCTTAGCCTACGTTGGTTCGAATCCAACCCCCTCCACCAACGCCATCCAGCCGCGGTGCGCCGGAGCGCCGGTTGCGGGTGTAGCTCAATGGTAGAGCCCCAGCCTTCCAAGCTGGTTATGCGGGTTCGATTCCCGTCGCCCGCTCCAGTTGACGGTCTGCCGGATCGTTCGTCGTCAAACGTGGCGGCCGCCGAAGCGCGGCGGGCCATAGGAGAATCGGAAATGCCGGCACTGCCCGGCCGGTGCGCCGCAGGGCGGCAGAGCCCGTGAGAACAGGAAACAGGCGACCATGTCGAAAGAGAAGTTTGAGCGTACGAAGCCGCATGTGAATGTGGGTACGATCGGCCATGTGGATCATGGCAAGACGACGCTGACGGCTGCGATTACGAAGGTGATGTCGGAGACGTTGGGCGGGACGGAGGCGGTATCGTTCGACCAGATCGACAAGGCGCCGGAGGAGCGCGAGCGCGGGATTACGATAGCGACGGCGCATGTCGAGTATGAGACGTCGAACCGCCACTATGCCCATGTCGATTGTCCGGGCCATGCGGATTACGTGAAGAACATGATCACGGGCGCGGCGCAGATGGACGGGGCGATCCTGGTGGTGTCTGCGGCGGACGGCCCGATGCCGCAGACGCGCGAGCATATCCTTCTGGCGCGCCAGGTCGGGGTTCCGGCGATCGTGGTCTATCTGAACAAGGTGGACCAGGTTGACGACGAGGAGCTTCTGGAGCTTGTCGAGCTGGAGGTCCGGGAGCTTTTGTCGAGCTACGAGTTTCCGGGCGACGACCTTCCGGTGGTGATGGGCTCTGCGCTGGCGGCGCTGGAGGGCCGGGACGACGGCATCGGCAAGGACAAGATCATCGAGCTGATGGCGGCGGTGGACGAGTACATTCCGCAACCCGAGCGTCCGGTGGACCAGGCGTTTCTGATGCCGATCGAGGATGTGTTTTCGATCTCGGGCCGGGGCACGGTGGTGACGGGCCGTGTCGAGCGCGGCGTGGTGAAGGTGGGCGACGAGATCGAGATCGTCGGCCTGAAGGAGACGGCGAAGACGACGTGCACGGGCGTGGAGATGTTCCGCAAGCTGCTCGACCAGGGGCAGGCGGGGGACAATGTCGGCGTGTTGCTGCGCGGCACGAAGCGGGACGAGGTGGAGCGCGGCCAGGTCCTGGCGAAGCCGGGCTCGATCACGCCGCACACGGAGTTCACCTGCGAGGCCTATATCCTGACCAAGGAGGAGGGCGGGCGTCACACGGGCTTCTTCTCGAACTACCGTCCGCAGTTCTACTTCCGGACGACGGACGTGACCGGGGCGGTGACGCTTCCGGAGGGCACGGAGATGGTGCTGCCGGGGGACAATGTGCAGATGGACGTGACGCTGATCCAGCCGATCGCGATGGACGAGGGGCTGCGCTTCGCGATCCGCGAAGGCGGACGCACCGTCGGCGCCGGCGTCGTCGCAGCCATCAAGAAATAGCGGGCAGGAAACAACGGGGCACGATTGGGCAGCGCGGCAATCCGTTGGCTTGATTCGGGACCATGAAAGCGTATGTAGACCGCTTCATTTCGGCGTCGGTATCGCGATACAGCGGGCCGACGCCGTTCCTCGACCGGGGGCGGCGCTTCTCCGGCCGCCGGCAGGGCAGGCAGGAGTGTAGCTCAATTGGTAGAGCACCGGTCTCCAAAACCGGGGGTTGGGGGTTCGAGCCCCTCCACTCCTGCCAGACAGGCGGTGGGCGCACTCGAAGAGCGCGACGACCGACATGTGACGGGTAGCGCGTAACCGGCGACCTCAAACAGGCGGAAAACGACAGGTATGAACCCGGCCAAATTCTTACGCGAGGTGCGACAGGAGACCAGCAAGGTCACCTGGCCGTCGCGCAGGGAAACCGTGCAGACGACCGTCATGGTATTCGTCATGGTGGCGCTGGTCGCAGTGTTCTTCATGATCGTGGACTGGCTGCTTGGTTCGGTCGTGCAGGCCATACTCGGCCTCGGGAGCTAGCCGGATGGCGCAGCACTGGTATGTCATTCACGCCTATTCCGGCTTCGAGAAGAAGGTCGCCGGTTCGATCCGGGAACAGGCCCGGGCAAAGGGGCTGGAAGGGCAGATCTCCGACGTGCTGGTGCCCACCGAGGAAGTGGTGGAAATGCGCCGCGGCCAGAAAGTCAATGCAGAGCGGAAGTTCTTCCCCGGTTATGTGCTGATCAACATGGAACTGACCGACGATACCTGGCATCTCGTGCAGAATACGCCCAAGGTAACGGGATTTCTTGGCGGCGGCGGCAAGCCGGTCCCGATCACGGAGCGGGAAGCCCGGCAGATCCTGCAGCAGGTCCAGGAAGGTGTGGAGCGTCCGAAACCTTCGGTCACCTTCGAGATCGGCGAGCAGGTCAGGGTGTGCGACGGACCGTTCGAGAATTTCAACGGCATGGTCGAGGAAGTGGACGAGGAGCGGACGCGCCTCAAGGTTCTGGTATCGATATTCGGCCGGTCGACACCGGTCGAACTGGAGTACACCCAGGTCGAGAAGGGTTAGACGGCCGGAAATTCCGGTCAGGGAAGGGCATCGGCCGGTGCCGTCTGCCGGCCATCGCCGAATCGTGCGGGAGGCCCGCCATAGCCGCACCGCGCGTCAGCAATCCGGCAGCGACGAGGAAGGTCGCCGCCGAAACGGGAGCTGAAAAAGCATGGCAAAGAAGATCGATGGGTATCTGAAACTTCAGATACCGGCGGGGCAGGCCAACCCGTCCCCGCCAGTCGGGCCGGCGCTGGGCCAGCGCGGCATCACCATCATGGAATTCTGCAAGGCCTTCAACGCGGCGACGCAGAATATGGAACAGGGTATGCCGATCCCGGTGATCATCACCGTGTATGCGGATCGCAGTTTCTCGTTCGAAACCAAGGCGCCGCCGGCCAGTTATTTCATCAAGAAGGCCGCCAGGCTGGAAAGCGGGTCGACCGAACCCGGCCATATCGTCGCCGGCTCAGTGACACGCAAGCAGCTCGAGCAGATCGCCGGAGAGAAAATGAAGGACCTGAATGCCAACGATGTGGACGCGGCCGTTCGCATTCTCGCCGGTTCGGCCCGCTCGATGGGCATCGAGGTGGTGGGGTAGTCATGGCGCGCGCAGGAAAACGTCTCCGCAACGCTCGTGAAAGCCTTGAAAGAGACAGGACTTATCCGGTGGAGGAAGCTGTCCGGGTCATCAAGGAGAGGGCGACCGCGAAGTTCGACGAGACCATCGAAATGTCGATGAATCTCGGAGTAGACACCCGCCATGCCGACCAGAATGTGCGCGGCGCCGTCACCCTGCCCAACGGCACCGGCAAGAGCCTTCGAGTGCTGGTATTCGCACGCGACGCCAAGGCCGAGGAAGCGACGGCGGCGGGCGCGGATATCGTCGGGGCCGAGGACCTGGCAGAGGAAATCCGCAACGGGCGATCGGATTTCGAGCGGGTGATCGCGACTCCGGACATGATGCCTGTGGTCGGCCGGCTCGGCAAAATCCTCGGGCCGCGCGGCCTCATGCCGAACCCGAAGGTCGGCACGGTAACGCCGGATGTCGGCAAGGCGATCCAGGACGCCAAAGGCGGCCAGGTCCAGTATCGCGCCGAGCGGGCCGGCATCGTCCATGCCGGTATCGGCAAGGCGAGTTTTGCGGAGGAGGCGCTGGTCGAAAACGTCCGCGCCTTCTTCGGCGCGATCAGCGCCGCAAAGCCGAGCGGCGCCAAGGGCACCTACATCAAGCGGGTGTCGATCGGTTCGACCATGGGCCCGTCCGTCCGGTTGGACGTGGCCGAATTGAGCGGCGGCTAGCCGCAGCAACGGGATTTCGTCGGGCCCGGGGCCCGGCGGAGCGGCGGCCGGGCTTTTCGGAGCGAGGCCGCCGGCCCCTGTCCGAGATTGCAGGCGCCGGACCGTCCACGCGGACGGAAGAACGGCTTAATCGCCCCCTTCATCACCCTGTGGGGCGGCCGGCATGAGACGGAGGAAAAGGGTTTCGATCCGGTGACGGATGGGAGCCGCGTTTCTCCGGGACAGGTTTCGGCCCGGCGCCGGGTTCCGGCCCGGCGCAGGGCGAGTGAAACCGGTTCGCGAACGCCGTCATTCCGACGGCTAGAACGGACCAGACAAGTGTCGGAGACGGAAAACGTGGACCGCACGCAAAAAGTGAAGCTGGTTGCCGAACTGAACGGCATTTTCAGCGACGCCGAGCTCGTCATCGTCACCCGGCAGACCGGGATGACGGTGGCCGAAACCTCGACGCTTCGCGCGGAAATGCGGGAGGCCGGCGCCCGTTTCAAAGTGACCAAGAATCGGCTGGCGAAGATCGCCCTGGAGGGCACGCCGCACGCCGGACTGGCCGACCGTTTCGAAGGACCGACCGCCATCGCCTACGCCGAGGATCCCGTATCCGTGGCAAAGGCGATTCTTGATTTTGCCAAAAGGAACCAGAAGCTCGATGTTCTTTGCGGCGGACTGGGCGGCAAGGTCATCGATATCGACCAGCTCAAGGCGCTCGCGACGCTGCCTTCGCTCGACGAACTGCGCGCCCAGCTGCTCGGTCTCCTTCAGGCCCCGGCCGTGAGGCTCGCCGGCGTTCTTCAGGCGCCCGCGCGGGATACGGTGGGCGTCCTGGCCGCCCCGGCGCGCGACGTTATCGGCGTGCTGGCGGCACAGGGAGCCAAGGAGTAAGCGCACCCGCCATTCTTCAGCGGGCGTTCGATTTTGTTCGATTGCCTGCTGGCCGATTCGGAAATCAACCCTATCTCACTGGAGTAAAGCCACATGGCCGATCTGGAAAAAATCGCAGAAGATCTTTCGTCGCTGACCGTTCTGGAAGCGGCGGAGCTCAGCAAGATGCTGGAAGAGAAGTGGGGCGTGCAGGCCTCGGCCGGCGGCGGCATGATGATGATGCCGGGCGCCATGCCGGGTGCCGCCGCTGTCGAGAGCGATGACGGCGCCGCCGAAGAAAAGACGGAATTCGATGTCATTCTGAGTTCCTTCGGCGACAAGAAGATCAACGTCATCAAGGAAGTGCGTGCCATTACCGGCCTCGGCCTCAAGGAGGCCAAGGATCTGGTCGAAGGCGCGCCGAAGCCGGTCAAGGAAGGGGCCAGCAAAGACGAAGCCGAAGAAATCAAGAAGAAGCTGGAAGAAGTTGGCGCTTCGGTCGAGCTCAAATAGCTTGCCTGACAGCGCTTTCGAAAGCGCTGTCACCGTGGAGGCCGCGGGGCCGTACCCCGCGGCCCATTCGGCGTTGTGCCATTGGAAATGAGTCGGGCGTGGCAGTGCCGGGCGCAGGATCCGGCAACGTATCGCTGAGCCGGAAGTGACGGACCGGTCGGTCCCGGCCGCGGTACCGGGTGTATGAAAAGGAAATTCGATGGCGAAGACCTTCACAGGCCGCAGCCGCATTCGCAAGAGCTTCGGGAGGATTGCCGAAGTCGCGCCGATGCCGAACCTGATCGAGGTCCAGAAAACCTCTTACGAGCATTTTCTGCAGCGGGACACCGATCCTGACGTGCGGGGCAAGTGGGGGCTGGAGGCTGTTTTCGATTCGGTCTTCCCGATCAGCGACTTTTCCGGCCGGTCGATGCTGGAATATGTCCGCTATGAATTCGAAGAACCGAAATTCGATGTGGAGGAGTGCCAGCAGCGCGGCATGACCTACGCGGCGCCGCTCAAGGTGACCCTGCGGCTCGTCGTGTGGGATGTCGACGAGGAAACCGGCGCCAAGTCGGTCCGCGATATCAAGGAGCAGTTCGTCTACATGGGCGACATGCCGATGATGACGAAGAACGGCACCTTCGTGGTCAACGGGACGGAACGGGTCATCGTGTCCCAGATGCACCGGTCGCCGGGCGTTTTCTTCGATCACGACAAGGGCAAGACCCATTCCTCAGGCAAGTTCCTGTTCACCGCGCGGGTCATTCCTTATCGCGGCTCGTGGCTCGACTTCGAGTTCGACGCCAAGGATATCGTGCATGTCCGCATCGACCGCCGCCGCAAACTGCCGGTCACCACGCTGCTGCTGGCGCTCGATAACGATGAAACCGCCGCCCGGCGCGCCGAATTCCAAGAGCAGGGCAAGGCGTTCGACCCGCATGACGGGATCGGCTACAGCCAGGACGACCTGCTGGACTACTTTTACGATACGGTAACGTTCGCCAGCTCGCAGAAAGGCTGGAAGACGCCGTTCGACGCCGAGCGGATGGCCGGCCAGAAGCTGGTTGCCGACATGATCGATGCCCGGACCGGCGAAATCGTCGCCGAGGCCGGCCAGAAGGTCACGCCGCGCCTAGTCCGGCGCCTCAAGGACGGCGGATTGAAGGACCGGATTGCGTCGCCGGAAGAGTTGATCGGCTCCTATGTCGCCTGCGACTTGGTCAACCGGGAAAACGGCGCGATCCATGCCGAGGCCGGCGAGGAAATCACCGAGGCGCTGCTGGACACGCTGAAAGAGGCCGGCGTCAAGGAATTGCCGATCCTCTACATCGATCATGTGACGGTTGGGCCCTATCTGCGCAACACGCTGGCGGCCGACAAGAACATGAACCGCAGCGAAGCGCTGATGGACATTTACCGGGTCATGCGCCCGGGCGAGCCGCCGACCGTGGAAGCAGCGGAGAACCTGCTCCGATCCATGTTTTTCGACCGCGAGCGCTACGACCTTTCGGCGGTCGGCCGGGTCAAGATGAACGCGCGCCTCGGCTTTTCCAACGACGAAGTGCCGGACGATATCCGCGTGCTGCGGCGCGAGGACATCATGGAGATCGTCCACCTGCTGCTCGAGCTGAAGGACGGCCGCGGCGAGATCGACGATATCGACCATCTGGGGAACCGGCGCGTCCGATCGGTCGGCGAGCTGATGGAGAACCAGTACCGTATCGGTCTGCTGCGCATGGAACGGGCGATCAAGGAGCGGATGTCGACAGTCGAGATCGACAGCGTAATGCCGCACGACCTGATCAACGCCAAGCCGGCGGCGGCCGCGGTGCGCGAATTCTTCGGCTCTTCGCAACTCTCCCAGTTCATGGACCAGACGAATCCGCTGTCGGAGATCACACACAAGCGGCGCCTATCGGCGCTCGGTCCGGGCGGCTTGACCCGCGAGCGCGCGGGCTTCGAGGTGCGGGACGTGCACACGACGCACTACGGCCGGATTTGTCCGATCGAGACGCCGGAAGGGCCGAATATCGGCCTCATCAATTCGCTGGCGTCCTATGCCCGCGTCAACAAATACGGCTTTATCGAAACGCCGTACCGCAAGGTCAACGACGGCAAAGTCTCGGATGAGGTGGTCTATCTCTCGGCAATGGACGAGGGCAAATACACCATCGCCCAGGCCAATGCGGGGCTGGACGACAAGGACCGCTTCGTCGACGAACTGATCAGCTGCCGCAAGGCCGGCGACTATCTCATGGTTCCGGCCAACGCGATCGAATACATCGACGTCTCGCCCAAGCAGGTCGTCTCGGTCGCCACCTCGCTGATTCCCTTCCTGGAGAACGACGACGCCAACCGCGCCCTCATGGGCTCGAACATGATGCGCCAGGCGGTGCCGCTGCTGCAGCCCGAGGCGCCGATCGTCGGCACCGGGATGGAAGGCCGGGTGGCGCGCGATTCCGGCGCCACGATCGTCGCGCGCCGGGCGGGCATCGTCGACCAGGTGGATGCAACCCGCATCGTGATAAGGGCGCGGGAAAACGATGTCGAGACCGGCTCGCCGGGCGTCGACATTTACAGCCTGCTGAAATTCCAGCGCTCGAACCAGAATACTTCGATCACCCAGCGACCGCTGGTCAAGGTCGGCGACGAGGTTGAAAGCAGCGAAATCATCGCCGATGGCCCATCGACCAGCCTCGGCGAACTGGCGCTGGGCCGGAACGTCCTCGTCGCGTTCATGCCGTGGAACGGCTACAATTTCGAGGATTCGATCCTGCTGTCCGAGCGCATCGTGCGCGAGGATGTTTTCACCTCGATCCATATCGAGGAATTCGAGGTCATGGCCCGCGATACAAAGCTGGGCCAAGAGGAGATCACCCGCGACATCCCGAATGTCGGCGAAGAGGCGATGAAGAACCTCGACGAAGCCGGTATCGTCTATATCGGTGCCGAGATCCAGCCGGGCGACATCCTTGTTGGCAAGGTGACGCCGAAAGGCGAATCGCCGATGACGCCTGAGGAAAAGCTGCTGCGGGCGATCTTCGGCGAGAAGGCCTCGGACGTGCGTGATACCTCGTTGCGCCTGCCGCCGGGCGTGGCAGGCACCGTTGTCGAGGTGCGTGTCTTCTCACGGCGCGGCGTCGACAAGGACGAGCGCGCCATGGCGATCGAGCGCCAGGAGATTGCGCGCCTGGCCAAGGACCGGGATGACGAACGGACGATCCTCGAGCGCGCTTTCTATGCAAACCTGAAAGACCTGCTGGTCGGCCAGACCGGTGAGAACGGGCCGGAGGGCTTTAGACGGGGAAACAAGATCACGGAAGAGACGCTTGACCAGTGCCAGCGTTACGAGTGGCGCCACTTCACCGTCAAGGCGGACAAGGTATCGAAGCAGATTGAAGGGCTGTCCAGGATTTTCGATGCGTCGCTCGCCCGACTCGAGGAGCGTTTCCAGGACAAGGTCGACAAGCTGCAGCGCGGCGACGAACTGCCGCCCGGCGTGATGAAGATGGTCAAGGTCTTCGTCGCGGTGAAACGCAAAATGCAACCCGGAGACAAGATGGCCGGCCGCCACGGAAACAAGGGCGTTGTGTCTAAGATCATGCCGATCGAGGACATGCCCTATCTCGACGACGGAACGCCGGTCGATATCGTACTCAATCCGCTGGGCGTGCCGTCGCGGATGAATGTCGGCCAGATTCTCGAGACCCACCTTGGATGGGCCTCGGCCGGCCTCGGCCGGCAGGTCCGCGAGGTGCTCGAGGAATCGCTGGGCGGCGCCAAGAAGGAGGCTGCCAAGGCCTTGCGCGAGCATCTGCGAACGACCCTGGGTGACGAAACCTACAAGGTGCATGTCGCGGGCCTGGGCGACGACGATGTGATCGAACTTTCGCGCAGTCTGCGATCCGGCGTACCGATGGCCACGCCGGTCTTCGACGGCGCCCGGGAAGACGATATCGTCGACCTGCTGGGCAAGGCTGGGCTGGACGTCTCAGGCCAGGTCACACTGATCGACGGACGCACCGGCGAACCCTTCGACCGCAAGGTGACGGTCGGCTACATCTATATGCTGAAGCTGCACCATTTGGTGGACGACAAGATTCACGCCCGGTCCATCGGGCCGTACAGTCTCGTGACCCAGCAGCCGCTGGGTGGCAAGGCGCAGTTCGGCGGCCAGCGTTTCGGCGAGATGGAAGTCTGGGCCCTCGAGGCCTATGGCGCCGCCTATACGCTGCAGGAAATGCTGACCGTGAAGTCTGACGATGTCGCCGGCCGGACCAATGTCTATGCCAAGATCGTGCGCGGACAGGACACGTTCGAGGCCGGGATACCCGAATCGTTCAACGTCCTGGTCAAGGAACTGCGTTCGCTGGGCCTGAACGTTGAACTGAAACAGGACCCATACTGAACCGGGCCGGCAGGTGCGGAGGCCGCAGTGCCGCCGTTTCGTCGTCCGACCCTCCTCCGGCCCGAGCCCTCGCCCCGGCGCCGGGCCGCGGCAACCCTCCGGGAGACGCTTGCATGAACGAAGTGATGAATGTCTTCGGTCCCGTCCGCAAGACGGAGGATTTCGACCAGATCAAGATTTCGATCGCAAGCCCGGAACAGATCCGCTCCTGGTCGTTCGGCGAGATCAAGAAGCCTGAGACCATCAACTACCGCACGTTCAAGCCGGAGCGCGACGGCCTTTTCTGTGCGCGGATTTTCGGCCCGATCAAGGACTACGAATGCCTGTGCGGCAAGTACAAGCGCATGAAATATCGCGGCATTATCTGCGAGAAATGCGGTGTCGAAGTGACGTTGCAGAAGGTGCGCCGCGAGAGGATGGGCCATATCGAACTGGCCTCGCCGGTGGCGCACATTTGGTTCCTGAAGTCGTTGCCCAGCCGCATCGGCCTGCTGCTGGACATGACGCTCAAGGATCTGGAGCGGATCCTCTATTTCGAAAACTATGTCGTCACCGAGCCTGGCATGACGGCGCTCGCAAAATACCAGTTGCTCAGCGAAGAACAGTACTGGGACGCGATCACCGAATTCGGCGACCATTCCTTCGAGGCGGGCATCGGCGCTGAGGCTCTGAAGGCGCTGCTCGAGGAAATCGACCTGGAAAAGGAGCGGATCACCCTGCGCACGGACCTCAAGGAGACCCGTTCCGAGGCCAAGCGCAAGAAGTTCGTCAAGCGGCTGAAGCTGGTCGAGGCCTTTATCGGCTCGGGCGCCCGGCCGGAATGGATGATCATGGATGTCGTGCCGGTGATCCCGCCGGAACTGCGCCCGCTCGTGCCGCTGGACGGCGGCCGTTTCGCGACGTCCGACCTCAACGATCTCTACCGCCGGGTGATCAACCGGAACAACCGGCTGAAACGGCTGATTGAGCTGCGCGCGCCGGATATCATCGTCCGCAACGAGAAGCGGATGCTCCAGGAATCGGTCGATGCACTGTTCGACAACGGCCGCCGCGGCCGGGTTATCAGCGGCGCCAACAAGCGGCCGCTCAAATCGCTCAGCGACATGCTGAAGGGCAAGCAGGGCCGCTTCCGGCAGAACCTGCTCGGCAAACGCGTCGACTATTCCGGCCGGTCGGTCATCGTGGTCGGCCCGGAGCTCAAGCTGCACCAGTGCGGCCTTCCCAAGAAGATGGCGCTGGAACTGTTCAAGCCCTTCATCTACGCCAAGCTGGAGGAGCGGGCGCTCGCGACGACCATCAAGGCGGCGAAGCGCAAGGTGGAAAAGGAGTTGCCCGAGGTTTGGGATATCCTGGAAGAAGTGATCCGGGAGCATCCGGTGCTGTTGAACCGCGCGCCGACGCTGCACCGTCTCGGCATCCAGGCCTTCGAGCCGGTGCTGGTGGAGGGCAAGGCGATCCAGCTCCACCCGCTGGTGTGCACCGCTTTCAATGCGGACTTTGACGGCGACCAGATGGCGGTCCATGTGCCGCTGTCGCTGGAAGCCCAGCTCGAGGCTCGGGTGCTGATGATGTCGACCAACAATATCCTCAGCCCGGCCAACGGCAAACCGATCATCGTGCCGTCCCAGGATATCGTCCTGGGCATCTACTATCTGTCGGACGAGCGACCTGACGTCACCGGACCGCGGGTCGATATCCCGTCGGAAGATGCATTGCGCGCGGCGGTCGACCATCATGACATTCTGGTCAAGGACCCGAAGAAGCCGCTTGACGAGGTCGAGGTTACCGACTTCAAGGCGTCGTTGAAGGCGCTCAAGGCCGGCGCGCTTGCCGCCTACCGCGTCCCGCGCTTTGCCAATTTCGGCGAGATCCAGTTGGCGTTGGACAACGGCGTGGTCGATCTGCACACGCGGATCAAGGCGCTGTGGCGCTCGAAGGACGACGCCGGCGACGAGACCGTGGAACAGGTGATTACAACGCCGGGCCGCATGATCATCGGCGATGTGCTGCCCCGGCATCCCAACGTGCCGTTCGACTTGGTCAACCGGGTGCTGACCAAGAAAGAGGTCGGCACGGTCATCGATACCGTCTACCGGCATTGCGGTCAAAAGGAGACGGTGATCTTCGCCGACCAGATCATGGGACTGGGTTTCTCCTATGCCTGCCGGGCCGGAATTTCGTTCGGCAAAGACGACCTCAAGATCCCGGTATCCAAGGACACGCTGATCGTCCAGGCCCAGGAGCGGGTCAAGGAGTACGAGAAGCAGTATCAGGACGGTCTGATCACCCAGCGCGAGAAATACAACAAGGTGGTCGACGCCTGGTCGCGCTGCACCGATCTAGTAGCCGAGGAAATGATGCGCTCGATGCAGGCGGTCGAAAAGGACAAGCCGACCAACTCGGTCTTCGTCATGGCCCATTCGGGCGCCCGAGGCTCGGCGGCGCAGATCAAGCAGCTTGCCGGAATGCGCGGCCTGATGGCCAAGCCGTCGGGCGAGATCATCGAGACGCCGATCATTTCCAACTTCAAGGAAGGGCTTTCGGTCCTCGAATATTTCAACTCGACACACGGTGCTCGCAAGGGCCTGGCGGATACGGCACTGAAGACGGCAAATTCCGGTTATCTGACCCGGCGTCTGGTCGACGTGGCTCAGGACTGCATCGTCTACGAACAGGATTGCGGCACCGACCGGGGCATCAATCTCCGCGCGGTCGTCGAAGGCGGAGATATCGTCGTCTCTCTGGCGGAACGCCTGCTCGGCAGGACAGCGCAGGGCGATGTCCTCCATCCTGCCGACGAGACCGTTCTGGTCGCGGACGGGGAGCTTATCGGCGAAGAGGAGGCCGACGCGATCCAGGATGCCGGCGTCGACGTGGTGAAGGTGCGCTCGGCACTGACCTGCGAGGCGCGCAACGGCATCTGCGCCAGTTGCTACGGCCGCGATCTCGCCCGCGGCACGCCGGTCAATGTCGGCGAGGCGGTCGGCGTTATCGCTGCCCAGTCGATCGGCGAACCGGGCACCCAGTTGACGATGCGGACATTCCATATCGGCGGCGCGGCGCAGCGCGGCGCGGAACAGTCCAGCGTGGAAGCGAGTATCGATTCGGTCGTCTCGATCACGAACCGGAATGTCGTGGAGGCCGCCGACGGGCGGCTGGTCGTGATGGCCCGCAACTCGGAGATCGTCCTGAAAGACGAAACCGGCCGCGAGCGCGCGCGTTTCCGCATTCCCTACGGTGCCCGGCTGCACGCCGATAGCGACGCCAAAGTGGCGCGGGGCGATACGCTGGCCGAGTGGGATCCGTATACGATGCCGATCATCACGGAGAAAGCCGGAACGGCCAACTACATGGACCTCGCAGAGGGAGTCTCCATGCGCGAGGATGTCGACGAGGCGACCGGCATCGCGAGCAAGGTCGTGGTCGATTGGCGACAGCAGCCGAAGGGCGCCGAATTCCGTCCGCGGATTACGCTGCGTGACGACAGCGGAGAGGTGGTCGTTCTGCCGAACGGGCAGGAGGCCCGCTATTTCATGTCGGTCGGCGCGGTGCTTTCGGTCGAGCACGGCCAGAATATCCAGGCCGGCGACGTACTGGCCCGCATTCCGCGGGAAACCGGCAAGACCCGCGACATCACCGGCGGCCTGCCGCGGGTGGCGGAATTGTTCGAGGCGCGCAAGCCCAAGGATTTCGCGATTATTTCGGAGATCGCCGGCCGCGTCGAATTCGGCAAGGATTACAAGGCCAAACGGCGCATTGTCGTACGGCCCGAGGCCGAGGGGGCGGAACCCCGCGAATATCTGATACCCAAGGATCGCCATATCACGGTCCAGGAAGGCGACTGGGTGGAGCCGGGCGACCTGCTGATGGACGGCAATGCCGTGCCCCACGATATTCTGGCCGTGCTCGGGATCGAGGCGCTGGCGGACTATCTGATCAACGAGATCCAGGAGGTGTACCGGCTGCAGGGCGTGCCGATCAACGACAAGCATATCGAAGTGATCGTGCGCCAGATGATGCAGAAGACCGAGGTAACGGAGCCCGGCGACACCACTTTTCTGGTTGGCGAGCAGATCGACCGCTACGAGTTCGAAGAAGAGAACGACCGGGTGCGCGGGGACGGTGGCGACCCTGCCACGGGCGTCCCGGTTCTTCAGGGCATCACCAAAGCGAGCCTCCAGACCAAGAGCTTCATCTCGGCGGCATCATTTCAGGAAACTACCCGCGTGCTGACCGAGGCGGCAGTTAACGGCAAGGTCGACCGGCTGACCGGCCTCAAGGAGAACGTCATTGTCGGACGGCTGATCCCGGCAGGGACGGGCAGCGTGATGAAGCGTCTGCGCCACGAGGCTTCGGAACGCGATCAGCAGATCATTGCGGAACGCGCCGCCTGGGCAGAGGCCGAAGTTGCCGAGGCCCTCGAAGGTCCGCGCGAGGAAGCGGGCTTCGACGCCGCCTGACCTCGGGCATTGCAACTGGCCGGCCCGGCGATTTCCGAATCGCCGGGCGCCTGGCGGCGGGATGCCATTTCGAATCCCGACAAACGTATCAAAACTGTCGCATCGCAGCGGTTTATAGGGGTTTTCCCGCAGCTTGCCGCTTGACGGACCGCCGGGTCGGCAATATTTTCCGCTCGCGTTCAGGCGGGAGCGGATGAATGCCGCTCCCGCAGCTATTTGTAGAGCCATCCACACGATCCGGCCGGTTCGGGCGTCAGACGCAGCGTCCGGTACTGCCGCCGGGTCGGCTTTGCACCGGCCTGAAGCCGATGAAGCGCTTTCGGGTCGGTGTTTTGTATCGACCGGTCGCTGCGTCGATTGTCAGGCGGCCTGCGAAGCGGATCGGCCAACGAGAACAAGGAATGCCGGAAGCCTGCGCCCGCCGTCTCGGAGCTGCGCGTCCGGTGCGAAAAGGCAGGGCAGTCATGCCGACGATCAATCAGCTGATCCGCAAGCCGCGCAAGGCGCCGGTCAAGCGGAACAAGGTGCCGGCCATGGAATCCTGCCCGCAGAAGCGGGGGGTGTGCACCCGCGTCTACACGACGACGCCGAAGAAACCGAACTCCGCGCTGCGCAAGGTCGCGCGCGTCCGCCTCACCAACGGTTTCGAGGTGACCTGCTACATCCCGGGAGAGGGCCACAACCTGCAGGAGCATTCGGTTGTGATGATCCGCGGCGGCCGCGTAAAGGACCTGCCGGGCGTCCGCTATCACATCATCCGCGGCACGCTGGATACCCACGGCGTCGCCGACCGCCGCCAGCGCCGTTCGAAATACGGCGCCAAACGGCCGAAGTAACCCGGAAGCCGCAGCGAAAGAATTCGAGTAGCGCCGGCTTACCGCGGAGCGGCAGGCCGGTCCCAGAGGAAAGACCGACCCATGTCCCGTCGCCACCGCGCAGAAAAACGCGAGATTTTGCCGGACGCCAAGTATCACGACGTGGTGCTGACCAAATTCATGAACAGCATCATGAAGGACGGCAAGAAGTCGGTCGCCGAGAATATCGTCTATGGTGCGCTCGACCGCGTGGAGAGCCGGATGCGTACCGAGCCGCTGCGCGTGTTCCACGATGCGCTTGACAATGTCCGCCCGGCCATCGAGGTGCGTTCGCGTCGCGTCGGCGGAGCGACCTACCAGGTGCCGGTGGAAGTCCGCCAGGACCGCGCCCAGGCGTTGGCGATCCGCTGGCTGATCGCAGCGGCCCGGGCCCGGGCCGAACGCACGATGGCCGAGCGGCTGTCGGCCGAACTCATGGAGGCGGCGGAAAATCGCGGCGCCGCCGTCAAGAAGCGCGAGGATACGCATCGGATGGCCGAGGCCAACCGCGCGTTCTCGCATTATCGCTGGTAACGAGAAGATAGAGGAATTGCGGTTTCCGGTTTCGGGAATCGCCCGCAGAGGCCCGCAAGAATGGCACGCAAGACACCCCTGGAGCGCTATCGCAACATCGGCATCATGGCCCACATCGATGCCGGCAAGACGACGTGCACAGAGCGCATCCTCTATTACACCGGCCGGTCCCATAAGATCGGCGAGGTGCATGACGGCGCGGCTACCATGGACTGGATGGAGCAGGAGCAGGAGCGTGGCATCACGATCACGTCCGCGGCGACCACCTGTTTCTGGCGCAATCACCGGATCAACATCATCGACACGCCGGGCCATGTCGACTTTACCATCGAGGTTGAGCGGTCGCTGCGTGTCCTGGACGGCGCGGTGGCGGTGTTCGATTCGGTGGCGGGTGTCGAACCGCAGTCCGAAACCGTCTGGCGACAGGCCGACAAATACGGCGTGCCGCGCATGTGTTTCGTCAACAAGATGGACCGGGTCGGGGCAGACTTCCATCGCACAATCGCCATGATCGAGGACCGGCTGGGCGCGACACCGCTGGCCATCCAGCTTCCGATCGGCGCCGAGGCGAAGTTCGCCGGCGTCATCGACCTGGTGCGCATGAAGGCGGTCGTCTGGTCCGGCGAGCAGTTGGGCGCCGAATTCCGCGATGAGGAAATTCCGGCCGATTTGCAGGACAAGGCCGGGGAATATCGCGACAGGCTGCTGGAAGCGGCAGTCGAACAGGACGATGCGGCGCTGGAGGCATTTCTCGACGGGACTGAGCCCGACGAAGCGACACTGAAGGCCTGTATCCGCAAGGGCACGATCAACGGCGCTTTCATCCCGGTCATGTGCGGTTCGGCCTTCAAGAACAAGGGCGTCCAGCCGCTGCTCGATGCCGTGGTCGATTACATGCCGTCGCCGGTCGACGTACCGGCTATTGCCGGTATCCTGCCCGGCAGCGAAGAGCCGTCGGAACGCCGAAGCGAAGACGAGGAGCCGTTCTCGGCGCTCGCCTTCAAGATCATGAACGATCCCTATGTCGGATCGCTGGCCTTCGCCCGTATTTATTCCGGCATTGTCAACACCGGCGATTCGCTGCTCAACACGGTCAAGGGCAAGAAGGAACGTGCCGGCCGCATGCTGTTGATGCACGCCAACAGCCGGGAGGACATCAAGGAAGCGCGCGCCGGTGATATCGTCGCATTTGCCGGGCTGAAGGAAGTTGCCACCGGCGATACCCTGTGTAACGCCGGCAAGCCGATTGTCTTGGAGCGCATGGAGTTTCCGGAGCCGGTCATCGAGATCGCTATCGAGCCCAAGACCAAGGCCGACCACGACAAGATGGGGCTGGCGCTGGGCCGGCTGGCGGCCGAGGATCCGTCATTCCGGGTCAGTTCGGACGAGGAAAGCGGGCAGACGATCATCGCCGGAATGGGCGAGCTGCATCTCGAAATTCTGGTCGACCGGCTGAAACGCGAATTCCGGGTCGACGCCAATATCGGCGCGCCCCAGGTCGCCTACCGGGAGACGATCTCGCAGGTCGCCGATATCGACTACACCCACAAGAAACAGACCGGCGGCTCGGGTCAGTTTGCCCGGGTCAAAATCCGCTTTTCGCCGGGCGAGCGGGGCGAGCCGTTCGTTTTCGAGAACACGGTCGTGGGCGGCAACGTGCCGAGGGAATATGCGCCGGGCGTCGAGAAAGGCATCCTTGGCGCCAAGGAATCCGGCGTGCTGGCCGGTTTCCCGGTGATCGATTTCAAGGCTGAGCTCTATGACGGCGCTCATCACGATGTCGATTCAAGCGTCATGGCGTTCGAGATCGCCGCCCGTGCCGCCTTCCGCGAAGCGATGCAGAAGGGCAAGCCGAAGCTGCTCGAACCGATGATGAAGGTCGAGGTGGTGACGCCGGAGGACTATATGGGCGATATCATTGGCGACCTGAACAGCCGGCGCGGCCAGGTCCAGGGCATGGACGCCCGCGGCAACGCCCAGGTCATCGACGCCATGGTGCCGCTCGCCAACATGTTCGGCTATGTCAACACGCTACGCTCGATGAGCCAAGGCCGGGCGACCTACACCATGCAGTTCGACCACTATGAAGAGGTGCCCCAGGCGGTCGCGGAGGAAGTCCGCGCCAAGATGGCCTGACGGCGAGGCTCAACCCAGCAGGAAAAAACCAGCAGGAAAGAAAAGGACCCCGGCAGGGGCAGGCAGAGGCAGGACCATGTCGAAAGAGAAGTTTGAGCGTACGAAGCCGCATGTGAATGTGGGTACGATCGGCCATGTGGATCATGGCAAGACGACGCTGACGGCTGCGATTACGAAGGTGATGTCGGAGACGTTGGGCGGGACGGAGGCGGTATCGTTCGACCAGATCGACAAGGCGCCGGAGGAGCGCGAGCGCGGGATTACGATAGCGACGGCGCATGTCGAGTATGAGACGTCGAACCGCCACTATGCCCATGTCGATTGTCCGGGCCATGCGGATTACGTGAAGAACATGATCACGGGCGCGGCGCAGATGGACGGGGCGATCCTGGTGGTGTCTGCGGCGGACGGCCCGATGCCGCAGACGCGCGAGCATATCCTTCTGGCGCGCCAGGTCGGGGTTCCGGCGATCGTGGTCTATCTGAACAAGGTGGACCAGGTTGACGACGAGGAGCTTCTGGAGCTTGTCGAGCTGGAGGTCCGGGAGCTTTTGTCGAGCTACGAGTTTCCGGGCGACGACCTTCCGGTGGTGATGGGCTCTGCGCTGGCGGCGCTGGAGGGCCGGGACGACGGCATCGGCAAGGACAAGATCATCGAGCTGATGGCGGCGGTGGACGAGTACATTCCGCAACCCGAGCGTCCGGTGGACCAGGCGTTTCTGATGCCGATCGAGGATGTGTTTTCGATCTCGGGCCGGGGCACGGTGGTGACGGGCCGTGTCGAGCGCGGCGTGGTGAAGGTGGGCGACGAGATCGAGATCGTCGGCCTGAAGGAGACGGCGAAGACGACGTGCACGGGCGTGGAGATGTTCCGCAAGCTGCTCGACCAGGGGCAGGCGGGGGACAATGTCGGCGTGTTGCTGCGCGGCACGAAGCGGGACGAGGTGGAGCGCGGCCAGGTCCTGGCGAAGCCGGGCTCGATCACGCCGCACACGGAGTTCACCTGCGAGGCCTATATCCTGACCAAGGAGGAGGGCGGGCGTCACACGGGCTTCTTCTCGAACTACCGTCCGCAGTTCTACTTCCGGACGACGGACGTGACCGGGGCGGTGACGCTTCCGGAGGGCACGGAGATGGTGCTGCCGGGGGACAATGTGCAGATGGACGTGACGCTGATCCAGCCGATCGCGATGGACGAGGGGCTGCGCTTCGCGATCCGCGAAGGCGGACGCACCGTCGGCGCCGGCGTCGTCGCAGCCATCAAGAAATAGCGGGCAATAGCGGGATGCCGCCGGACTTTTCGAAACCGGCGGCATTTTGATTGGGATTGACGATGGAAAGCCAAACGATACGGATCCGGCTCAAGGCCTTCGATCACCGTCTGCTCGATCAATCGACCGGCGAGATCGTCAACACGGCCAGGCGGACGGGCGCGCAAGTACGCGGACCGATCCCGCTGCCCACACGGATCCGCAAATATACGGTGAACCGTTCGCCGCACATCGACAAGAAATCGCGCGAGCAGTTCGAGACCAGGACGCACAAGCGGTTGATCGATATCGTCGATCCGACTCCGCAGACGGTCGATGCGCTGGGCAAGCTCGACCTCGCGGCCGGCGTGCACGTCGATATCAAGCTGAAGGAAGAAGCGTGATGCGCACCGGTCTCATCGCCGAGAAAAAAGGCATGAGCCGCATCTTCGCGGAAGACGGCCGGCATCTGCCTGTGACCGTCTTGCAGCTCGATGCCTGCCAGGTTGTCGACAACCGGACGACCGAACGCGACGGCTACACCGCGGTCCAGCTCGGCCACGGCACGGCGAAGGCGAAGAATGTCACCCGCGCCATGCGCGGCCATTTCGCGAAGGCGAAGGTAGAGCCGAAGCGCCGGCTCGTCGAATTCCGGGTCAGTGAAGAGAATCTGGTCGAGGTCGGCGCAGAACTCTCGGCCGAGCATTTCGTGCCGGGCCAGTTTGTCGATGTCGCCGGCGTAACCATCGGCAAGGGATTTGCCGGTGCGATGAAGCGGCATAATTTCAGCGGTCTGCGGGCGTCCCACGGCGTTTCAGTTTCGCACCGGGCGCACGGCTCGACCGGTCAGTGCCAGGACCCCGGCAAAGTGTTCAAGGGCAAGAAAATGGCCGGCCATATGGGCACGCAACGCCGCTCGGCCGTCAGTCTGGAGATCGTCGCGACCGATGCCGCCCGTGGCCTGATCATGGTCAAGGGTGCGGTGCCCGGCGCCAAGGGCAGCCTGGTCGAAATACGCGATGCCCGGAAGAAGGCCGCGCCGGACAATCTGCCGGTACCCGCCGCGATCCTGGATGCCGCCGCGCCGGCCGATGCTTCGGACGGCGAAGGCGCCGACCCCGCCGAAGGGGGCGCAGACTGATGGCCATCGAGATCAAGTCTGTCGACATGGCGGCCAAGGCTGCGGGAAAGGTTACGCTGGACGAAAGCGTCTTCGGTCTGCCGGTGCGCGCGGATATTCTGCACCGGGTGGTGCGCTGGCAGCTCGCCAAGCGCCGAGCCGGGACGCACAACACGCGGGGTATGGCCGAGATCAAGGGAACCAGCCGCAAGCCTTGGAAACAGAAAGGCACAGGCCGCGCCCGCGCCGGCAATCTGAAGGCGCCACAGATGCGCGGCGGCGGCGTGGCTTTCGGGCCGAAACCGCGGAGCCACGCCCAAGCCCTGCCCAAGAAGGTCCGAAAACTCGGCCTCAAGATGGCGCTTTCGGCCAAACAGGCGGAAGGCCGGCTCGTGGTGCTGAAGGCGGCGTCATTGAAATCCGGCAAGACCCGGGATCTGGCGACCAGACTCGAAAAACTCGGCTGGTCGCGACCGCTGGTGATTACCGGAGCGGAGGCCGACGACGGCTTTGTGCGCGCCGCACGCAATCTGCGGAGCGTCGATCTGCTGCCCCAGCAGGGCGCCAATGTCTACGACATCCTGCGTCACGACACGCTGGTCCTGACGGCGGATGCGGTGGAAGCGCTGGAGGCGCGCCTGAAATGAGCTGGAAGTATCTTAATAAGGCGAAGCCGCCCAAGGAGCGGATGTACGACATCATCCGGGCGCCGGTGGTGACGGAGAAATCTTCCTCCGGTTCGGAGAACGCCCAGGTCACCTTCCGCGTGGCCATGGATGCGACCAAGCCGGAAATCAAGGCCGCGGTCGAAGGGCTTTTCGGCGCCAAGGTAAAGCGCGTCAACACCCATGTCCGCAAGGGCAAGGAAAAGATGTTCCGGGGCCGCAAAGGCCGGCGCAACGACGTGAAGATAGCCGTGGTTACCCTGTTGGGCGATCAGGCTATCGACATCACGACCGGCGTCTGACCGGCATCGGGAACTGACGGAACGGGACGGAACGATGTCGCTGAAACACTACAAGGCCATGACGCCGGGCCAGCGCGGCCTGGTGCTTGTCGACCGGTCCGGCCTGTACAAGGGCAAACCGGTCAAGCACCTGACCGAAGGAAAGAGCCAGAAGGGCGGCCGCAACAATGCCGGGCGGATTACGGCGCGCCGGCGCGGCGGCGGCCACAAGCAGCGCTATCGCGTCGTCGATTTCAAGCGCACGAGGGAAGGCCGGGCGACGGTCGAGCGGCTGGAATACGATCCGAACCGCACCGCCTTCATTGCGCTCATCCGTTACGCGGACGGCGAGCTTTCCTACATCCTGGCGCCGCAACGCCTGGGAGTTGGCGATTCGGTGGAATCCGGCCTAGGCGCTGACATCAAGCCGGGCAATGCGCTGCCGCTGCGCAATATTCCCGTCGGCACTATCGTCCACAATGTTGAGATGAAGGTCGGCAAGGGCGGGCAGATTGCACGCGCCGCCGGTGCTTATGTCCAGCTGGTCGGCCGGGACAGCGGCTATGCCCAGTTGCGTCTGGCGTCGGGCGAAATGCGCATGGTGCGCCAGGAATGCATGGCGACGGTCGGCGCCGTCTCCAATCCGAACAATCAGAACACCAACCTCGGCAAGGCCGGCCGCAACCGCTGGAAGGGCAAGCGCCCGTCGGTGCGTGGCGTTGCCATGAACCCGGTCGATCATCCGCACGGCGGCGGCGAGGGCCGCTCGTCCGGCGGACGCCATCCCGTCACGCCGTGGGGCAAGCCGACCAAGGGCCGGCGCACCCGCAGCAACAAGGCGACAGACAAATACATCATCCGCAGCCGTCACGCGCGGAAGAAGCGGTAGGAGAGGACAGTGACGCGTTCAGTCTGGAAAGGGCCGTTCGTCGACGGCTACCTGCTGAAGAAGGCGGAGAAATCGCGCGAATCCGGTCGCAACGAGGTCATCCGGACCTGGTCGCGCCGGTCGACGATCCTGCCGCAGTTCGTTGGCCTGACCTTCGGCGTGCACAACGGCCACAAGTTCATTCCGGTGCTCGTCACCGAAAACATGATCGGCCACAAGTTCGGCGAGTTTGCGCCGACCCGGACCTATTACGGACACGCTGCCGACAAGAAGGCGCGCAGGGGGTAGCGGACGATGGGTAAAGCCAAGGCCGAACGGCGGCTCGAAGACAACCAGGCCAAGGCTGTGGCGACGCGGTTGCGCGTCAGCCCGCAGAAGCTGAACCTGGTCGCCGCCCTGATCCGGGGCAAGAAAGCCGAGAAGGCGGTCACCGATCTTGCCTTCTCGCGCCGGCGGATCGCAGGCGACGTCAAGAAGGTGCTGGAATCGGCAATTGCCAATGCCGAGAACAACCACGGCCTCGATGTCGACCAGCTGTGGGTCAAGGAGGCCTTTGTCGGCAAGGGCCTGGTCATGAAGCGCTGGAAGGCGCGGGCGCGCGGCCGCGTCGGACGGGTGAAGAAGCCGTTTTCGAAGTTGACCGTGATCGTCGAAGAGCGCGAGGAGGCCTGATCGAATGGGTCAGAAAGTAAGCCCGATCGGCATGCGCCTGGGCATAAACCGGACGTGGGAATCGCGCTGGTATGCCGACGGCGACTATGCCGAACTGCTGGAGCAGGACCTGGCGCTCAGAGATCATCTCAAGCGCCGGCTGTCGAGTGCGGCTGTCTCGAAGATCGTGATTGAGCGCCCGGCGCGCAAGCCGCGTGTGACGATCCATACGGCGCGTCCCGGCGTCGTGATCGGCAAGAAAGGCGCCGACATCGAGAATCTGCGCCGGGAAGTCTCCCGGATGACGGGCGACGATGTCAGCCTGAACATCGTCGAAATCCGCAAACCGGAAATCGAAGCGCAACTCGTCGCCGAGAATGTGGCGCAGCAGCTTGAGCGGCGGGTCGCATTTCGCCGGGCGATGAAGCGTTCGGTGCAATCGGCGATGCGCTTCGGCGCCGCCGGTATCCGCATCATCTGCGGCGGCCGGCTGGGCGGCGCGGAAATCGCCCGCGCCGAGCGCTACCACGAGGGCCGGGTGCCCCTGCACACGCTGCGTGCGGACATCGACTATGGCGAAGCCACGGCCCAGACGACCTACGGCACCTGCGGCGTCAAGGTGTGGGTCTACAAGGGCGATATCATGGAACACGATCCGCAGGCCCAGGAACGCCGCGCCCTGGACCTGCAGACCGCGGGCCGAAACTAGCCGACGGGAGCGGGAAGGATGCTCAGCCCCAAACGGACTAGGTTCCGCAAGCAGCACAAGGGCCGCATTCACGGCTTTGCCAAAGGCGGCACGCAGCTGAATTTTGGCGCCTACGGCCTGAAGGCGACGTCTCCGGAGCGCGTCACGTCGCGCCAGATCGAGGCGGCACGCAGGACAATCACCCGCCATATGAAGCGTGTCGGCAAACTGTGGATCCGCATTTTCCCGGATCTGCCGGTCAGTCAGAAGCCGGCGGAAGTCCGCCAGGGAAAGGGCAAGGGATCGCCCGAATACTGGGCGGTGCGCGTCCATCCGGGCCGCATCATGTTCGAGCTCGATGGCGTGCCGGAAGATGTCGCGCGCCGGGCCTTCGAACTGGCTTCGGCCAAGCTTCCGGTCAGCACCCGGTTCGTCAAGCGGCTGGAAGAGGAGTAGGGGCCATGCACGCCGGCGATCTCCGCCCCAAGTCCATGGATCAGCTGAACGAGCAGCTGGAGGACCTGAAAAAGGAGCAGTTCAACCTGCGCTTTCAGGCGGCCAGCGGCCAGCTCGAAAACACCGTGCGGGCACGCGAAGTCCGGCGAGACATCGCGCGGGTCAAGACGATCATGAACGAAAAGCGGCGCGCGGCGGGCGCCGCCGCAGGGAGTTGAGGCAGATGCCGAAACGCATACTCCAGGGCGTCGTAGTAAGCGACGCTGCGGACAAGACCGTGATCGTGCGGGTCGAGCGCCGGATCATGCATCCGCTCTACAAGAAGTTCATCCGCCGCTCGAAGAAATTCATGGCGCATGACGAAAGCAATGCCTGCAAGACGGGCGATCGCGTGTCGATCCAGGAATGCAGGCCTTATTCGAAACGCAAAACCTGGCAGGTTCTGGCCGGCGACGCCTGACGGCGGAGCACGGCTTGAATTCGGGAGACCGAAACCATGATCCAGATGCAATCCAGGCTGGAAGTCGCGGACAACAGCGGCGCGCGCAAGGTGCAGTGCATCAAGGTGCTCGGCGGCTCGAAGCGCAGGTCGGCTGGCGTTGGCGACGTCATCGTCGTGTCGGTCAAGGAAGCGATTCCGCGAGGCCGTGTGAAGAAGGGCGACCTGCATCGTGCCGTGATCGTACGAACCGCGAAGGAAGTACGCCGGGACGACGGCACGGCGATCCGGTTCGATCGCAACGCCGCCGTGCTCATCAGCAAGACTGGCGAGCCGGTCGGCACCCGTATCTTCGGTCCGGTAACGCGCGAACTGCGCGGCAAGGGCTATATGAAAATCATCTCGCTTGCCCCGGAAGTGCTTTAGGGCACCGGCGGAAGAACGAACGGTCGGAAGGAACGGTCGAGACCATGGCTGTCAAGATCAGGCTGAAGAAGGGAGACCGGGTGGTCATCACCGCCGGCAAGGACAAGGGCAAGACCGGCGACATCACCAGGGTCATCAAGGGGAGCAAGCCGGGGGATCACCGCGTCGTCGTAGGCGGCGCAAACATGGTCAAGCGGCACACCAAGCCGACCCAGATGAATCCCGGCGGCATCGTCGAGCGCGAAGCGCCGATTCACATTTCGAATGTGGCGATGGTCGATCCGAAGGATTCCACGGCGACGCGGGTCGGCTACACCTTCCTGGAAGGCGGCCGGAAAGTGCGCTTTGCCAAGCGATCCGGCGAGATCATCGACCGGTAGCGGCGAGCGGAAGGAGCGACCGGATCATGTCTTCGCCAAGACTGTACGAGCACTACAAGAGCTCGGTGCGGGACCAGTTGAAGCAAGCCTTCAACTACACCAACCCGAACCAGATTCCGCGTCTGGAGAAGATCGTTCTGAATATGGGCGTCGGCGAGGCGACCCAGGACCGGAAAAAGATCGACGGCGCCGTGGACGACATGACCCGGATCTCCGGCCAGAAGCCGCTGGTGACCCGCGCAACGCGATCCGAGGCTGGCTTCAAGTTGCGCGAGGGCATGACGATCGGCGCGAAAGTGACGCTGCGCCGGATACGGATGTACGAATTCCTTGACCGGCTTGTGACCATCGCCCTGCCGCGGGTGCGCGACTTCCGCGGTCTCAGCCCGAGAAGTTTCGACGGCCGGGGCAATTTCGCGATGGGCATCCGCGAACAGCTTGTGTTTCCGGAAATCGACTACGACAAGACCGACACGATCCGCGGCATGGACATTGTGCTGGTCACGACGGCGCAGACCGACGAAGAGGCGCTGGTACTGCTAAAGGGCTTCAACCTGCCCTTCCGCGCCAGCTAGGCAACGCAGGAACGAGATCCGACGATGGCGAAAAAAAGCGCAATCGAAAAAAACGACAAACGGCGCCGGCTGGTGGCGAAGTTCGCGGGCAAACGCGCCGCGCTCAGGGCGATGGCCAAGGATGCCTCGCTGCCCCCGGAAGAACGCTTCAAGGCGCGGCTGAAGCTGAACGAATTGCCGAAGAACGGCGCGGCGACCCGCGTGCGCAATCGTTGCGCCGTAAGCGGCCGTCCGCGCGGCTACTACCGCAAGTTCGGCATCTCGCGCATCGCGCTCAGGGAGCTCGGCTCGAAGGGCCAGCTTCCGGGCGTCGTCAAATCGAGCTGGTAGGGGCCGGACCATGGCGATGAGCGATCCTCTCGGCGATCTGCTGACCCGTATCCGCAACGGTCAGCGCGCCTCCAAAGCCAGCGTCGTGTGTCCCCACTCGACGCTGAAGATGAATGTCCTGCGCGTGCTGAAGGACGAAGGCTATATCCGCGGCTACAGCGAACGCGAGGTCCGCAAGGGCATCAGGGAAATCGTCATTGAGTTGAAGTATCACGAGGGAACTCCGGTGATCCGCGAGATCGCACGGATCTCCACGCCCGGCCGGCGGGTCTACTCGGCAATCAAGGATTTGAACCGGGATCGCGGCGGATTGGGCACAAAGATCCTGTCCACCGGACGGGGCGTCTTGTCGGACAATGCCGCCCGCGAGGCCAATGTGGGCGGAGAGGTGCTCTGCCGGGTCTTCTGATCGCGGCAGGAGCGGAACGAGAAGGACGGAACGGAACAAGCCATGTCGCGGATCGGCAAGGAACCGGTGAAGATTCCGAGCGGCGTCGACGTCAAGATCGACGGCCTGCTGGTGACCGCCAGGGGCAAGCTGGGTGAAGAGAGCTTCCGGCTGACCGACGACGTGATCGTCAGCCAGCAGGACGGCGCGCTGTCCGTGTCGCCGGCCAACGACGGCAAACGGGCGCGCACCATGTGGGGCACGACGCGCAGCCAGCTGCAGAACATCGTCACCGGCGTGTCGGAAGGTTTTACCTACAATCTGGACATCCAGGGCGTCGGCTATCGCGCCGCCGTACAGGGCAGGACCCTCAATCTGCAACTCGGCTACAGCCACGATATCGACTATCCGATCCCGGACGGCGTCAGTGTTTCGGTCGAGCGCAATGTGGCGATCGAGGCCAAGGGTACGAACAAGGCCGTGATCGGGCAGTTCTGCAGCGAAGTGCGCGCGTTCCGGCCGCCCGAACCTTACAAGGGCAAGGGCGTGCGCTACCGCGGCGAATATGTCATGCGCAAGGAAGGCAAAAAGAAATAGGCGCCGGTTTCCGGTCGGCGGATTCCGGGCCGTCTGTTTCCCGATTTTTGGCGAGAAGCGACACACGATGGCAAGCAGAGAGAAAAAACTGTTTGCGCGCCGCAGGCGCCGCAACCGGCATGCAATCCGGAAGAAGGCGAATGGACGTCCGCGCCTGTCAGTCTTCCGCTCCGGCAAGCACATCTATGCCCAAGTCATCGACGATCTGACGGGAGAGACCAGGGCCTCGGCCTCGACCGTCGAGAAGGATGTCAGGAGCACGATCGGGAACGGCGCCAACATAGCGGCGGCCGAAGCCATCGGTCGGCTGGTGGCGGAGCGCGCATTGAAGGCCAAAGTCGACTCCGTGGTCTTCGATCGCGGCGGCTACATCTATCACGGCCGGGTCAAGGCGCTGGCGGAAGCCGCGCGCGAGGCCGGTCTCAGATTCTAGGGGACGGTAGTCGAATGGCTCGAGAGAACAGGCGGGATGACCGCCGCCGTGGCGGCGGGGACGACCGGGAAGAGAACGAGTTTGTCGAGAAACTCGTCAGCATCAACCGGGTCGCCAAGGTTGTGAAGGGCGGCCGGCGGTTCGGCTTCGCCGCACTCGTTGTGGTCGGCGACGGCAAGGGCCGGGTCGGGCACGGCGCCGGCAAGGCGCGCGAGGTGCCGGAAGCGATCCGCAAGGCGACGGAGCAGGCCAAGCGCCAGATGATCCGGGTGCCGCTGCGCGAGGCGCGCACGTTGCATCACGACGTCAAGGGCCGTTACGGCGCCGGCAAGGTCGTGCTCCGGGCGGCGCCGGCGGGAACGGGTATTATTGCGGGCGGCCCGATGCGGGCGATTTTCGAGAGCATCGGAATCCACGATATCGTCGCCAAGTCGGTCGGCACCTCGAACCCGCACAATATGGTCAAAGCGACCTTCGATGCGCTGACGCAGATCCAGTCTCCGCGCGATGTCGCGTCGCGCCGGAGCAAGAAGGTCGGCGATATCGTCGGGCGCCGCCAGGACGGCGGCGAAGCCCGCGAATAGAACAACAACGCCCCGGAGCCGAAGTTCGGGGCGCCGGAGCAGGCGCGATGGCAGAGAAGAAGAAGACTTTGCGAGTAACCCAGACCGGCAGCCCGATCGGCCGCCCGAAGGATCAGCGCGCGACGCTGGTCGGCCTGGGTCTCAACAAGATGCACCGGACGCGCGAGCTGGAAGACACGCCGGCTGTGCGCGGCATGATCCGCAAGGTGCACCATCTGGTGCGCGTCGAGGACTGAAGCGCGAGCGGCGACCGGCAGGGCAGTTGGCCCGGCCGGCAACAGCGGGTTTGGAACGATGAAACTCAACGAACTGGCCGACAACAAGGGCGCGCGAAAGACGCGGACGCGGATCGGGCGGGGCATCGGCTCCGGCAAGGGCAAGACGGCCGGCCGCGGCCACAAGGGCCAGAACTCCCGCTCCGGCGTCTCGATCAGTGGCTTTGAAGGCGGGCAGATGCCGCTGTACATGCGCCTGCCCAAGCGCGGCTTCAACAACATATTCCGGAAGTCCTATGCGGCGGTGAATGTCGGCCGCTTGCAGCAGGCGATCGACGCCGGAAAACTGGACGCCGGCGCGCCTATCGATGCCGGCGCACTCCTGAAAGCCGGTGTGATCCGACGGCCGCTCGACGGCGTGCGCCTGCTCGGCCATGGCGAAATTTCCGCTGCCATCGAGATATCGATCTCGGGTGCAACGGGTGCGGCGGTCGCGGCGGTTGAAAGGGCTGGCGGCAAGGTCAATATCGAAGCTGCGGCGCCGAAGCCGGAAGGCAAGTTGCCGAAGAACGAGAAGAAGGCAGCGAAGCGGGCAGAGCGCGCCAGAGGCGGCAAGGCCGCCGCACCGGCGGAGTCGTGAGCCCGAAGCTCGTCACGCAGACGCGACAGGCAACCGGATGGCAGTGACCGACAGAATTGCGCCGAGCATGGGCTGGAGCGCGTTTTCGAAGGCGACCGACCTGAAAAAGCGCCTGTGGTTCACGCTGGGCGCACTGATCGTTTACCGATTGGGGACCTACATCCCGATCCCCGGCATCGATCAACAGATTTTTGCCGACATTTTCGCCCAGATCAATCAGGGCGGCGGCCTGCTGACGGTGCTCAGCACCTTTTCCGGCGGGGCGCTGGAGCGCATGACCATCTTTGCGCTCAACATCATGCCCTATATCTCCGCGGCGATTATCATCCAGCTCCTGACCGCCGTGTCGCCGAAGCTGGATCAACTCAAGAAAGAAGGCGAATCCGGCCGGAAAAAAATCAACCAGTATACCCGCTATCTCACAGTGCTCCTGGCGGCTGTCCAGGCCTACGGCGTTGCCGTCAGCCTCGAAGGCGCCAGTTCGAGCGCCGGCAACGCGGTCGCCAACCCCGGCATGTTCTTCCGTGCGACCGTCGTTATCACGCTGGTCGGCGGCACGATTTTCCTGATGTGGCTGGGCGAGCAGATCACGGCGCGCGGTGTCGGCAACGGAATTTCGCTTATCATCTTCGCCGGCATCGTCGCCAGCGGTCCTGCCGCCATGGCGCAATTGTTTGAGATGGGCCGCCGGGGCTCGCTGTCCGCTTTCGCGATCATCGCTTTCGTCGCCATGGCGGTCCTGGTTGTCGCCTTTGTGGTGTTTATGGAGCGGGCGCAACGAAGAATTGTCGTCCAGTATCCCAAACGGCAGCAGGGCAACCGGCAGATCGGCGGCGAGCAATCGCACATCCCGCTCAAGCTCAACACCGCCGGTGTGATTCCGCCGATCTTTGCGAGTTCTCTGTTGCTTCTCCCGGCAACGATCACCGGCTTTTCCGGGCAGGGCGGGCCGGAATGGCTGAACGTGGTGAATGCACTGATGGGACGCGGCCAGCCGTTGTTCCTGCTGATCTATATCGGCATGATTGCCTTCTTCACATTCTTCTACACGGCGATCGTCTTCAATCCGCAGGACACCGCGGACAATCTGCGCAAATATGGCGGCTTCATACCCGGAATCCGCCCGGGTAAGCCGACAGCCGACTATCTCGACCATGTGCTTACGCGAATTACCGTCGTCGGCGCGCTTTATCTGTGTGCAGTTTGCGCACTTCCCGAAGTGCTGATCACGCAATATGCGATCCCGTTCTATTTCGGCGGCACCTCGCTGCTGATCGTGGTCTCGGTGACCATGGATACGGTGGCGCAAATCCAGGGCCATATGCTGGCGCATCAGTATGAAGGGCTGATCCGAAAATCCCGTCTGCGAGGCAGAAAATCTTGAATATCGTTCTGATGGGCCCGCCCGGGTGCGGAAAGGGCACCCAGGCCCAGCGCCTCCAGGAAAGATTCGGGATGGTTCACCTGTCGACCGGCGACATGCTGCGCGCGGCGGCGGCAGCGGGCACCGAAGCGGGTCTCAGGGCCAAGGCGATTCTCGACCGCGGCGACCTTGTGCCCGACGACATGGTCGTCGGCATCATCGTCGAGCGTATCGAAGATACCGAAATCCGTGATAAGGGCTTCATTCTGGACGGGTTTCCGCGCACCGTCGCCCAGGCCGAGAAACTGGACGATGTCCTTGCCGACAAGCGGATCGATATCCATCACATTATCGAGATGCGCGTGGACGAGGCCGCCCTGTTCGCCCGAATCGAGAGGCGGGCGCAGGAAAGCGCCGGAGCCCGGGCGGACGACAACGCCGAAACCCTGAAAAAGAGGATCGTCGTCTATCGGCAGCAGACCGCACCGATTCTGCCATATTACGCGAAATCCGGCCGTCTGGAGACGGTCGACGGTATGGCTGCGATCGATGACGTAACGACGCAACTGGCGGCGATAGTGGAAAACAGCACCCGAACGCAAAGGCCTGCTGATTGACAGGCGAAGGCAGTAGCCTATATTCGCCATGGCTCCGGGGAATTTGCCCTTTCGGGGCCCATTTGTGCTTGCGCACACCGGATTCTTTTCAACTCCGAATCGAAGCCGGTACGGCCTTGAAGCGGCTGCGGCCTGGTAGGAGAAGGAGAGCGCACTTTGGCGCGAATTGCTGGTGTCAATATCCCGACCGGTAAACGGGTCGTCATCGCCTTGACCTATATCCATGGCATCGGCCCGGCCCATGCCCGGCGCATCGTCGAGACCGTGGGCGTACCGATGGAAAAGCGCGTGAATCAGCTTTCCGACGATGAGGTGGTGCGGATCCGCGAGACCATCGACCGGACCTTCCAGGTCGAGGGCGACCTGCGCCGCGAGACGGCGATGAACATCAAGCGGTTGATGGACCTCGGCTGCTATCGCGGCCTGCGGCACCGCAAGGGTTTGCCGGTCAGGGGCCAGCGCACACATACCAACGCGCGCACCCGCAAGGGCAAGGCGCGGCCGATCGCCGGTAAGAAAAAGTAACGACCGTCAAACGCGCCGGCAATGGCGCGTTTGCCCGATCCGGCTCAGCCCCGACCGATGCGAAAGGCCGGGGCATACCGGAAACCGCACGCAGGAGCAGTGGATGGCAAGTCCAACGACAGGGCGGGTTCGTCGCCGCGAACGGAAGAACATCACGTCCGGCGTCGCCCATGTGAACGCATCGTTCAACAACACGATGATCACGATCACCGATGCCCAGGGTAACGCAATTTCCTGGTCGTCGGCTGGCTCCCAAGGTTTCAAGGGATCGCGGAAGTCGACGCCCTACGCCGCGCAGATCGCCGCCGAGGACGCCGGCCGCAAGGCGCAGGAACACGGCATGAAGACCTTGGAAGTCGAGGTCAAGGGGCCGGGCGGCGGCCGCGAATCCGCGCTGCGCGCCCTGCAGTCGATCGGGTTCAACATTACCGCGATTCGCGATGTGACGCCGATACCACACAACGGCTGCCGGCCGCGCAAGCGCCGCCGGGTCTAGCATCTCCCGCCGAAGGGAAGTGCCGCCGCAGATCTGAACGAATGACGCGCCGGGCGACCGGCAGCTATGGGCTCTTGGTATGAACGTACAACAGAAGAACTGGACCGATATTATCAAGCCGAACGGTTTGGCGACCGAATTCGGCAGCGATCCCGACCGGCGAGCGACCATCATCGTTCAACCGCTGGAGCGCGGGTTCGGCCTGACCCTCGGTAACGCGCTGCGCCGGGTGTTGCTGTCCTCCCTGCAAGGCGCGGCGGTGACGTCGATCCAGATCGAGGGTGTGCTCCACGAATTTTCCTCAATTTCCGGCGTGCTCGAGGATGTCACTGACATTGTGCTCAACGTAAAGGCGCTGGCACTGCGCATGCATGGCGTGTCGGCACGCCGCCTCTCGCTGCGCGCGCAAGGGCCCGGCGCAGTGACCGCAAGCCAGATCGAGGGGGTCCACGACGTCGAAATTCTCAACCCCGATCATGTGCTGATGCATCTCGACGAGGATATCGAGGTCGTCATGGAAATGACCGTGGAGAGCGGCAAGGGCTATGTACCCGCGGTCCAGAACCGCGCCGAAGACTCTCCGATCGGCCTCATTCCGGTGGATGCCATTTTCAGCCCTGTCAAGAAAGTGTCCTACAAGGTCGAAAATGCGCGAGTCGGACAGGTGACCGACCTCGACAAGCTGTCCCTTACCGTCGAGACGAACGGCGCGGTTTCGCCGGAAGATTCCGTCGCCCTGGCAGCGCGCATCCTGCAGGATCAGCTGCAGCTCTTTATCAATTTCGAAGAGCCGAAGCAGATCGTCAGGGAGGAACAGGAAGGCGACCTGCCGTTCAACCGGAACCTGCTGCGCAAGGTGGACGAACTGGAACTGTCGGTCCGGTCGGCAAACTGCCTGAAGAACGATAACATCATCTATATCGGCGACCTTGTGCAGAAGACGGAAACGGAAATGCTGCGCACGCCGAACTTCGGCCGCAAGTCCTTGAACGAAATCAAGGAAGTGCTGTCGCAGATGGGGCTGGCTCTGGGAATGGAAATACTGGACTGGCCGCCGGAGAATATCGAAGACCTCGCCCGCAAGCTGGAAGAACCGTACTAGAGCGGGTCGCGCCAGAACACGTCGCGCTTGCCTTCGGTTTTCCGGCTGGGGCAGCAGGAACAGATCGGCCGACCGAGGCCGCCGGGGAGTTGGAGCCATGCGCCACAGACTAAGCGGCCGGAAGCTGAACCGGACGAGCAGCCACCGCAAGGCCATGTTCGCCAATATGGCGGCGGCGCTTATCAAGCACGAGCAGATCAGGACGACCCTGCCCAAGGCGAAGGATCTGCGCGGCGTTACCGACCGCCTTATCACGCTGGGCAAGCGCGGCGACCTGCATGCGCGCCGGCAGGCTCTGGCGGTGTTGAAGGACCGGGCGCTCACCGAAAAGCTGTTCGGTACGCTGGCCGAGCGCTACGCCTTGCGCCGGGGCGGATATACTAGGGTGCTGCGCGCCGGCTTCCGCTATGGCGATTCGGCGCCAATGGCGGTTATCGAACTGGTCGACCGCGACCCCGATGCGAGGGGGCAGGACAGTGGGCCGACCCAGGACGCCGAGGTGGCCGAGGCGGAAGAGAGCTAGGCGCCACGGCGCGGAACCGCTCCGGAATGTCCGTTCCGCCGCTGCGTGACGCTCGGGTCGGCGCCTTGACCGGGTGAATGCCGATGGCGCTTAGCGCGACGCCGCAGAATCCCCCTGGTTTGTTCGAAGGTCATGCGCCCCGGCCACTGGCCGACCGGCTGCGGCCGGAAACCCTGGAAGGTATCGTCGGACAGGACCACCTGATCGGCCCCGAAGCGCCGATCGGCCGGATGCTGGCGGCCGATTCCCTCGTATCGCACATCCTGTGGGGTCCGCCAGGCACCGGAAAGACGACCATCGCGCGCCTGGCGGCCGATCGGACGGCGCTTCATTTCGAGCCGGTTTCTGCCGTATTCTCCGGCGTCGCCGAACTGCGCAAGATATTCGAGGCGGCTCGACAGCGGCGGACCGGCGGGCAGGGCACGCTCCTGTTCGTCGACGAAATCCACCGCTTCAACCGGGCCCAGCAGGATGCCTTCCTGCCGGTTGTCGAGGACGGCACGGTCATCCTGGTCGGCGCGACGACTGAAAATCCGTCTTTCGAGCTCAATCCCGCGCTGCTTTCCCGCTGCCGGGTGCTGGTGCTGAACCGGCTTGACGACGCAGCCCTCGAATCATTGTTGGTGCACGCCGAATCCGTGGAACGGAAGCCGCTGAACCTCACCGCCGAGGCCCGCAGTGCTCTCAAGGCGATGGCTGACGGCGACGGGCGCTATCTTCTGAATTTGGCGGAAACCGTCTGGGCTGCGGATACCGCGGGCGATGTCGATACTGCGGCCTTGGCGTCGCTGGTCCAGCGCCGGGCGCCGCTCTACGACAAGGGGCAGGAAAGCCACTACAATCTGATCAGCGCTCTGCACAAGAGTCTGCGCGGCTCGGACTGCGACGCCGGTCTGTACTGGCTGGCCCGGATGCTCAGCGGCGGTGAAGACCCGCACTATATCGCCCGGCGGCTGACCCGGTTTGCCGTGGAGGATGTCGGCCTTGCCGACCCGAACGCGCTTACGCAGGCGATTGCGGCCTGGCAGGCCTTCGAGCGAATCGGTTCGCCCGAGGGCGAACTGGTTCTCGCCCAGCTCGTCATCTATCTCGCGTCGGCGCCGAAGTCGAACGCGGCCTACAAGGCTCTCGGCGCAGCCACGCAGAGAGCCCGCAAGACCGGATCGCTCGCCCCGCCGAAGCATATTCTAAACGCGCCGACCAGGCTGATGAAGGATCTGGGCTACGGCGCCGGCTATGCCTACGACCACGACGAGGAAGACAGCTTTTCGGGACAGAACTATTTTCCGGACGGTATGCCGCGGGAGGCCTATTACCGCCCGGTCGAGCGCGGCTTCGAGCGCGATATCCGCAAGCGGCTCGACTATTGGTCGCGCCTGCGTGCGCGCCGGGCACAAGCCGGCAACCCGGCGCCCGACGACACGGAAGAATGAAGGTCCTGCTTGCAGCCTCAGCCGCCGAATCGGCGCTGGATCGTTGGGCCGGGCGGCTGGCGGATCGTGCCGCGTCACGCTGAGTAACGATGCCTGTAACCCGGCACACCGTTGCGGAAACCGACGCCGACCAGCGGCTCGACCGCTGGTTCAGGCAGAAATTCCCGGAGTTGGGTCACGGCCGGCTGGAGAAACTTCTGCGCACCGGCCAGGTACGGGTCGACGGCAAACGGGTGAAGGCCGGGCACAGACTCTCTCCCGGCCAGGTGATCCGTATCCCGCCACTGGAGCTTGGGTTGCAGGACGCGGTCCCGGCGAGACGCCAGACAGAACGGCCGGCCGGATCGACGCGGGAAGACCGGAAATTCCTCGAGTCGATCGCACTGTATCGGGATGACGCCATTCTCGTCCTGAACAAGCCGGCGGGGCTGCCGGTCCAGGGCGGCTCCGGACAGATTCGACACCTCGATGGCATGCTGCAAAGCCTGAGACGCTCCGCCGAACCGCCGCGCTTGGTGCATCGGCTCGACAAGGATACCAGCGGCGTCATCGTCGTCGGCCTGACGCGGCAGGCGACCTCGGCGCTGGCCGCGGCATTTCGCGGCCGGGCGGTGCACAAGCTGTATTGGGCGGTCGTGGTCGGGACGCCGGAGCGGCGGCGCGGATTCATCGACCTCGCGCTTGCCAAGCGCGCGGGCCCGGCCGGCGAGCGGACAGTCGTCGGGGAAGACACCGGAACCGGCAGGAAAGCCGATGACACCCGCTCCGCACGAACCCGTTATGCGGTCATCGACCACGCGGCAAACCAGTTGACCTGGCTCGCCCTCATGCCGCTGACCGGCCGGACCCACCAGTTGCGTGCGCATTGCTCGGCGATCGGGACACCCATCCTCGGAGATGGCAAGTATGGCGGTAGCGCCGCGTTCGTCGCCGGCCTGTCGCGCCAGGTCCATCTGCATGCGCAGCGACTGGTCGCGCCGCATCCGGCAGGCGGATGGATCGATGTAGAAGCCGCGTTGCCGCCCCATATGTCAGAGACGTTCGATACGATGGGCTTCGACGCACGCGCAGACACCGATCCTTTCGGCCTCGGCGCGGTCGGAGAGTAGGGCGGAGGGACACGATGCGCTGGTTTCTGCGCGGTGCAATCGGTTTGGCGGTTGTCGCGATCCTCGTCGTCGTGGTCGCGGTCATTACTGTCGGTACAACCGATTTCACGGCCTACCGCGACGACATCGCCGCCGCTGTGGAGGACGCCACCGGTCGGACGGTCACGATCGGCGGCCGGATCGAGCAGATTATTCTGGCCTCATCGCCTTCGATTGGGTTGACCGACCTGGCCGTCGCCAACGCGGATTGGGGTTCGCGGCCGCAGATGTTGACGGCAAAACGCGCCGAAATCGAAATCGCCCTGCTGCCGCTGATTGGCGGCGTAATCAAGGTGACGCGCTTCCGATTGATCGGCGCAGACCTGCTGCTTGAGACGAATGCCGAAGGCGCAGCGAACTGGCTGTTTGCCGAAAGGGTCGGCGAAGATACCGGAACACCGTCCGAGGCGCCCGACAATACCGTGTCTTCCGCGGTGCCCGTCGTACCGTTGTTGAAGCATGTCCGGATCGAGGAGTCCGTCGTCACCTTCCGCGACGGCCGCAGCGGGCTGATCAGCAGGCTGCGGATCGACAAGGTCGCTGCGCGGGCGCCGACCTTCGAGAGCGCCATCGCCTTCAACGCCCGCGGCGCCTACAATGGCCTCGCTGTTGCCGCGGAAGGGACCCTCGGTCAGCTCGACGCCCTGTTCGGGCGGGTCCGGAATTACCCGGTGGCAGTAGCGCTGACTGTCGGGCGGAGCCGGTTGCGGGCTTCAGGCGCTGCCGATCTCTCCGGCCCCCTGCCGGAAATTTCAGGCAGCGTCGATGCCGAGTTGCTGGACCTCGACCAGATCGCGGCTGCAACCGGCCGGGGCGATGGCAAGCCTGAGCCAGCGAAGAGCGGGGCGTCGGGCGGGACCGCAACGCGGAACCCGGGCGGAGCGCCTGTCCTGTTCCCGGAAGACGAACTGCTGCTCGGCATTCTCGGCTTGGTCAACGGGAAAATCACGATCGGAATGAAACGGCTGGTCGTGGCGCGCAACGCATTCGACAAGGTGCGGGCTGAAGTTGCGCTCCGGGACGGCCGGGTGGCCGTGCGCAAATTCAGCAGCCGGCTGGCCAAGGGCCGGATTGCCGGCACTCTGCGGCTTGACATCGGCAGTCGGACGCCGAAATTTTCCGCGGATTTGTGGGCGTCGCGGATTTCCTCCGGTGCGGTGCTCCGGCAGGCGCTTGGTGAACCTCTGATCGACGCTCCGGTCGCTGCGCGCGCCCGGGTCACCGGCGCCGGACGTTCGGCACACGCCATTGCCTCGACGCTCAAGGGGCCGGTCACGGTGACGATCGGACGGGGGCCCGTCGCCAACCGCCTGTTCGACGTCGCAACGACCGATTTGCTGAAATTTCTGGCCCGGAAGCCCGGCGGGCTCCGGGTCGTTTGCGGCGAATTCGCATTGCAGTTCGATGGCCGCGGCGTCGGGCGGGGCAGACAGCTCGTGCTCGATACGAACAGGGTGACCTTTTACGGGCAGGGCGCCGTGAACCTAGGGCGCGAATCGCTGGATTTCCGCTTCGTTCCGGCCGGCAAGGGGGTTAGCCTGACCCGGCTGGCAAGCATTCTTCCGATTTCGGTCACCGGTTCCCTCACCGATCCGGACATATCGGTCGAAGCGACGGCTATCCCGAAACGCGCGGCAACCGAATTGCTCGGCTTTGTCACGCGACCATTCAGGGCAACGAAGGGCAAGAACGATGCCCGCCGGAGATGCGGGGCACGGGAGGCGGCCGAAACATCCGGCCGGGCGGAGAAACCCCGCGCCAAGAAAAGCAAATCGGGAGCCGGGCGTTTGCTGGACGACCTCAAGAAGCTCAACCCGTTTCGGGAATGAAACGATTTTACAGGGAGGCAGCCGTCGAGGAGTTTGACGGCGGCTGCGGAATTTCGCTCGATGGCCGGCCGGTTCGGACGCCGGCCCGCGCGGCGCTGCGCGTCCCGACTAAGGCGCTCGCCAGGGCTTTGTGCGAAGAGTGGGCCGCGCAAGGAGATCGGGTCGATCCTTTGTCCATGCCGCTCTCGCAGCTTGCGAACACGGCGGTCGACCGGATGCCGGACGCACGGCGGGAAACGGTCGCCGAGTTGATGCGATACGGTGAAACCGATCTCCTGTGCTACCGCGCCGAGCGGCCCGAAGCCCTGGTTGCCCGGCAGGCGGCGCTGTGGCAGCCGCTGCTGGACTGGCTGGAGCGCCGTCACGGAATCGCGTTGCGCGCAGTCGTCGGCATGCTCCCGCAGCCCCAGGACCCGCATGCGATTGCACGGTTGGAACGGGTGATCGTCGCGCAGGACAACTTCGCGCTCACCGCGCTGCAAATGGGGGCGACCGGCGCCGGATCCATCGTGATCGGTCTGGCCATCATGGAAGGCGAAATTTCCGCCGATGAGGCCGCCGCGGCGGCCTTTCTGGACGAGCGGCACCAAATCGAGCAATGGGGCACCGACGAGGAGGCCGAAGCGCGTCTGGCGCACGCGAGCGCCGATCTCGCCCTGGCATCACGGTTGGGCCATTTGCTTCGTGTCTGACCCGGCCGGCCGGGCGAAACCGCAACGGACTGGTCACGATCCGGGCAGGATGCTCTAATCCCGATCCGGCGCTCACCGATCGGGGCGGGAATTCAGTCATGCAGGAAATTCTTGCAGAACTTGGCAAACGGCGCGAAGCAGCGCGACTCGGCGGCGGCCAGAGGCGGGTCGACGCCCAGCACGCCAAGGGCAAATTGACGGCGCGCGAGCGGCTCGACGTGCTGCTCGATTTGGACAGTTTCGAAGAATACGACATGTTCGTCGAGCATCGCTGCGCCGATTTCGGCATGGAAGAACAGCGGGTGCCGAGCGACGGCGTGGTGACCGGCTGGGGCCGGATCAACGGCCGGGTCGTCTTCGTGTTCAGCCAGGACTTTACCGTCTTTGGCGGGTCGCTCTCCGAAGCCCATGCCGAGAAAATCTGCAAGATCATGGACCAAGCGATGAAGGTTGGTGCGCCGGTCATCGGCCTGAACGATTCCGGCGGCGCACGCATCCAGGAAGGCGTCGCCTCGCTCGCGGGCTATGCCGAGGTGTTCCAGCGCAACGTCATGGCGTCGGGCGTCATCCCGCAGATTTCCTGCGTCATGGGGCCGTGCGCGGGCGGCGCGGTCTATTCCCCGGCCATGACCGACTTCATCTTCATGGTCGAAGACAGTTCCTACATGTTCGTGACCGGGCCGGAGGTTGTGAAGACCGTCACCCACGAGGAGGTCACGGCCGAGGAACTGGGCGGCGCGATCACCCATTCCTCGAAATCCGGCGTCTCCGACATGGCCTTCGAGAACGATATCGAGGCCCTGCTGCAGCTGCGCCGGTTTGTCGATTTCCTACCGACGTCGAACCGGGAGGCGACGCCACAGCGCGATTGGGAAGATCCGGTCGACCGGCCGGAGCCTTCGCTGGATTCGTTGGTCCCGGACAATCCGAACAAGCCCTACGATATCAAGGAACTGATCCTGAAGGTTGCCGACGACGGCGATTTCTTCGAACTTCAGCCAGACCACGCCGCGAATATCGTCATCGGTTTCGGCCGGATGGCGGGGCGCACGGTCGGCTTCGTCGCCAACCAGCCGATGGTGCTGGCCGGTTGCCTCGATATCAACTCGTCGCGCAAGGCGGCGCGTTTCGTGCGCTTCTGCGACTGTTTCAACATCCCGATTGTGACCTTTGTCGACGTGCCCGGTTTTCTGCCCGGCACGGCGCAGGAGTATGGCGGCATCATCAAACACGGCGCGAAGCTGCTGTTTGCCTATGCCGAAGCAACCGTGCCGAAAGTGACGGTCATCACCCGCAAGGCCTATGGCGGCGCCTACGACGTCATGGCCTCGAAGCATCTGCGCGGCGACGTCAACTATGCCTGGCCGCAGGCCGAGATCGCCGTGATGGGGCCGAAAGGCGCGGTCGAGATCATTTTCCGCGAAGACCGGGACGACGCGGACAAGATCGAGGCGCGGACTGAGGAATACCGCCGCAAGTTCGCCAACCCCTTCATCGCCGGGCGCCGCGGCTTCATCGACGACGTGATCATGCCGCGCAGCACGCGCCGCCGCATCTGCCGTTCCCTCGACCTGCTGCGCAACAAGAAGCTGGAGAACCCGTGGAAGAAGCACGCGAACATCCCGCTGTAAAGCGGCCGAAAGAGAAGCGCCGCAGCTTGCCGGACGCTTTGTCGATGCCGGGATTGGCCGATATCGATTCGATCCGCCGCGGGTCCGTATCAAATGCAAAGTGGCCGATTTAGAGGGTTCGGCCGCGGAATCGATCGGTCCGATGCACCGAGCCGAACGAGATTAGCCGTCCCGCGCCATCGGCTTCGCCGTTTCAGCTGCCCCGCCCGAACGGAGCACGCGGGTTGAGCATCCGGCGCAAGGTCGAGCCCCGGTCGATGAAATGGTGCTTGAGCGCCGCGCCGGCGTGAACGGCGGCCAGAGCGACGCCGCCATAAGCCAGATAGTAGTGCAGCTCGATGGCAAGATCCCGCAGCTGCTCGGATTTTCCGAGCAATGCGGGAACATCAAACAGGCCGAACATGTCGATGCCGGCGCCCTCGGACGTCGAGATGACGTAGCCGGTCGCCGGCACAAGGATGATGAGCCCGTTCAGGAGCCAGTGCATGGCGGTCGCGCCAATGCGCTCGTGCCGCTTCAGATCCGCGGCCAGGGCAGGCTTCGGATCGGCCGGACGCCAGCCGAATTTCGCAAGGGCGAGCGCCAGGGCGACGATCCCGATCGCCTTATGAAGGGCGAGGGAATCGTTGTACCAAGGATCGTAGTAACTCAGTCCGACCATCCAAACGCCGAGCCCGACGAGCCCGACGAAGGTCAGGGCGAGGGCCCAGTGAAAGGAAATCGAAACCAGGCCGTAGCGGTTCCGGCCGTTCTTCCACATGGCGTGTTCCCCAAGGGTGGCGGAACGCCGGATTCCAACCATCCCTACTTGCGAATTCCCTCGATCGAAAGGAAGAAATGCACCGTGTCGGACGCCGGGCCCAGGCTCCTGCCGGCGCCGAAAGCCTTGCGCGACAGGGTGACCGAGCCCTCGAATCCGGTGCGGTAGCCGCCCCACGGATCGTTGCCTTCGCCGGTTTTCTTCACCGCGATGGCGATCGGCTTGGTGACGCCCATCAGCGTCAGGTTCCCCTTCATCGTGCCGCCTTTGGCATCGCCCTCATAGCCGGTGCTGACGAAGGTCGCTCTGGAAAACTTCCGCACGTTCAGGAAGTCGGGCGAACGCAGATGCTTGTCGCGTTCGGCATGGCCCGAATCGATGCTGGCCGTGTCGATCTCGACCGAAATCTTCTGGCCGCCCGGTCCGGCCGCTGGATCGAATGCGAAGCTGCCCGAAATCTTGTCGAAGACGCCGACCATCCAGGAAAAGCCGAGATGGCTGATCCTGAACTGGACGAAGCTGTGGGCCGGATCGATCCGGTATTCAGCGGCCCGGCTCGCCGTTGCCGAGAACACGATGGCGGCGGCAAGGATGGCTGCGAGTGTGCGTGCTTTCATGGTTCGAGTCTCCGTTCGGATGAGTCCGGTCAACCGGAAAGAGGCAGGCAGGTTGCAATTCCATTTATACGGCGGACAGGGCATCAAGCAATTTTTCTTCAGTAACGGAAATTACTGAAAGAAAAAACGGAATTGTCCCTGCCAGCGCGAAACAAGAGTTCGCCAAGTAATTGCAATACCACCGCCAATAACGAAAGCAGCGTTACAATTATCAGCTAAATTTGTCTGCGACGCAGCCGTCCTGCACCCGACGGCCCGGAACGACCCGGAGCGAAACGTATCCTGCGCGTCGTAGGCGGCAGCGGGATTCCGTCGTTCGGCAGGCGCCGGTTCAGGATTTGCTCAGGGCGGACAGCTTCAGTTCGTGCTGATTGCCGAGCCACGCCGCATAGTCCCTGTGATTGGCCAGGTCGTCGCCGGTCAGCGGGTGGAGAAAGACATCGAGTTCGCCACGATTGAGAATCAGAAAAGGCAAGAGTTCACCGAGTTGTTCGACCTTGAAAGCGATCTGGTAGCTCCACTGCGGATGCGGACCGACCGGGAAATCCCGCCATCGCCCCATGACAATGTCGAATCGCGCTTCGACCGCTTCGCGCAGCACCGCAGCGGCCGGCTTCGATTCCGCCGTGTAGTAGACATGGGCGTGGTAGCCCTCGATGGAAGCGGGATCGGCTGAATCGATGAACATGACTGCTGACTTTAAACCGGCCGTGCGCCGCCAATATAGGTTTTCTGCACCGCCGTGGCGACGCTCGGTCTGTACCTGATCGGCGCCCCGCGATAAACAGATTGCAGAGCGTTCGTTCCCGGAAGCCCGCCATGTTCGAGAAAATTCTGGTCGCCAACCGCGGCGAGATCGCCTGCCGGGTGATGAAGACGGCAAAGCGGCTGGGGATCGCCACCGTCGCCGTCTATTCTGAGGCAGACCGCGACGCCCTGCATGTTGCCAGGGCCGACGAGGCGGTCGCCATCGGACCGGCGCCTTCCGCAGAATCCTATCTGGTTTCCGACAGGATAATTGCCGCCTGCAAGGAAACCGGGGCGGATGCGGTCCATCCCGGCTACGGCTTTCTTTCGGAGAACACCGGCTTTGCCGAAGCGTTGGCCTTGGCCGGTATTGCATTCATCGGCCCGCCGCCTGCCGCCATCGCCGCCATGGGCGACAAGATCGAATCCAAGCGCATTGCGATGAAGGCGGGCGTCAACACGATTCCGGGCCATGTAGGCGTCATCCGGGACTATGCCGAGGCACTGAAGATTGCCGAAGACATCGGCTTTCCCGTCATGATCAAGGCGTCGGCCGGTGGTGGCGGCAAGGGCATGCGCATCGCCCGCGCAGCGTCGGAACTGGCCGAGGGCTTCCGACTGGCGACCAGCGAGGCCCGCAGCTCTTTCGCCGACGACCGGGTCTTCATAGAGAAATTTATCGAAGACCCCCGCCATATCGAAATCCAGGTGCTCGCCGATACCCACGGCAACGTCGTGTATCTGAACGAACGCGAATGCTCGATCCAGCGCCGCCACCAGAAGGTGATCGAGGAAGCGCCGTCACCGTTCATCGACGAAGCGACGCGGCGCGCGATGGGCGAACAGGCGGTCGCCCTGGCGAAGAATGTCGGTTATTGCTCGGCCGGGACCGTCGAGTTCATCGTCGACACGAAGCGAAATTTCTATTTCCTGGAGATGAATACACGCCTCCAGGTCGAGCATCCGATAACCGAATTCATCACCGGCCTCGATCTGGTGGAGCAGATGATCCGTGTCGCTGCCGGCGAGAAACTGTCCTTCGGTCAGGACGAGGTGACGCTGAGCGGATGGGCGATGGAAAGCCGGGTCTACGCCGAAGATCCTCTGCGCGGATTTCTGCCGTCAATCGGCCGGCTGGTGCGCTACATCGCGCCCGAACAAAGCGAAACCGTCCGCGTCGACACCGGAGTCGGCGAGGGGTCTGAAATCTCGATGTATTACGACCCGATGATCGCCAAGCTGGTCAGTTACGGCACGACCCGGGACGAGGCGATTGCCGAAATGCGCCAGGCGCTCGACGGCTACTATGTCCGCGGCGTGAACCACAACATGCAGTTCCTGTCGGCCGTCATGCAGCATCCGCGTTTCGTCGCCGGCAACCTGACGACCGGCTTCATTGACGAGGAATTTCCCGACGGGTTCAAGGGCGTGACGCCGGGATCGACGGAAACCGAAACTCTCGCCGCCATCGCCGCTGCATTGGCGCAGATCGTGCGCAAACGCGAAAGGTCGATCGGTCTCGATGAACCGGCATCGGCAGCGTCGGCCCATTGGGTCGTCCAGCTCGGTGCGGACTATGTCGACACTTTCATCGAGGGTGAACCCGGCGATGTCGAAGTGACGATCGGACATCCGCCGGCCGATGGCGCGGACGACCGCATGATCGTTCCGGTGCTGACCGGGTGGCGCCCCGGCGAGCCGTTGTTCACGGGGCAGGTCGGTGGCGCGCAGGTGACCGCGCAGATCGACTCCTCAGGCAGCGGATGGCAGATCGGGCACGGCGGTGTGGTGGTGACGGCGCGTGTCCTGCGGCCGGGGATTGCGCGGCTGGCAGCCACGATGCCGGTCAAGGAAGCGCCGGATATGTCGAAATTCCTGCTCTCGCCGATGCCGGGCCTGCTGGTTTCAGTGGCTGTGACAGGCGGACAGCGCGTGAAGGCCGGCGAAGAACTGGCGGTCGTCGAAGCCATGAAGATGGAAAATGTCCTGCGCGCCGAACAGGATGGCGAAGTGAAGGCGATCCATGCCAACCCAGGAGATTCGCTGACGGTGGACCAGAAGATCGTCGAGTTCGCCTGAAACGCCGCCGGCCGGCCGCTTTGGTCTATCCCTTGCAATCCGGGTCCGGCAGATGGGAAAAGGGATGCCGGAAACAGCCGTGCATCTGCGCATTTTCGGCAAAGTCCAGAATGTCTGGTTCCGCGGCTGGCTGGTTGAGCAGGCGGATGGCGCGGGGCTCAGAGGCTGGGTCCGCAACCGGTCGGACGGATCTGTCGAAGCGTTGTTGATCGGTCCGAATAGCCTCGTGCAGGAGGTGGCCGGCCATTGCCGGTCTGGTCCGCCGGCCGCTGTTGTCGGCAGCGTCCGGGCCACGCCGTCGAGCGATGACGGATCGCCCGGCTTCCGGCTGCGTTCCTCTTTGTGACCGGGGGACGTGGCCGGCATGGGAAACGAGTTCGCACATGGGCCGATTGTTGATCGAAGGAATCCCCTTTCATGTCGACAGCATGGGGGGATATGTCGGCAAGCCGATCGGTGAGAGCGATTGGTTGTCGATCGACCAGACGCGGATCGACCTGTTCAGCGAGGCGACGGAAGACCGAAACCCGCTGCATGTCGATCCGGCGTGGGCTGCCGCCAACGGCCCGTTCGGCAGCACGATCGCCCACGGGTTTCTCACCCTTTCCCTGCTGAGTTTTCTCTCCAGAAGCGGCGACCTGCAGCCCGATGGCGTCGACTACGGCATCAATCTCGGCTTCGAACGGATAAGATTCCTCGCGCCGGTGACCGTCGGCGACCGCATCAAGCTGCGTTTGACCCTGATGGAGATCAAACCGCGCAGCGAGGGCAAGTGGCAGTACAAGCTGCGCTGTTCGATCGTCACGGAAAAAACCGGAAAGACAGCGCTGAGCGCGGTCTGGCTGGTGCTGTTCGTCAGTGCGGCGCGCGCGGGAGAAGACGGCCGACCGTTTGGCTGAAGGTCGTTGTCAGCGCGGCATCTAGATCGGCCATCGACGCTCCGGTCCCGAGGTCGGCCAGCGAGGTTACGCCATAGCGCGGATCGTCTATGCCACACGGCAGGATACGCCCGAATTCCGCCAGGTCCGGCGCGACGTTGATCGAGATACCGTGATAGCTCACCCAGCGGCGAAGCCGGATGCCGAGGGCGGCGATCTTGTCCTCGCAGCCGGGTCCCTTGTCGGCCGACCGGTCGACCCACAGGCCGACCCGGCCTTTCCGGGCAACGGCGTCCACGCCCAGCTCGCCGAGCGCCGCTGCGATCCAAGCCTCCAGCGCGTAGACGAGCTGGCGCACATCCCGGCGTCGGCGGTTCAGGTCCAGCATGGGATAGACGATACGCTGGCCGGGGCCATGCCAGGTGTAGCGCCCACCGCGCCCGACCCTGAAAACCGGCAAGTCGCCGGGATTGCGCAGTTCGGATGGCGCGGCGCTGGTTCCGGCGGTCAGCACAGGCTCGTGCTCGAGCAGCCAGATTGTTTCGCCCGTACGGCCTGCGAGGATGGCCTCGACCCGACGCTCCATATCGCGGAGCGCCGGTCCGTAGGGGCGCGGCGCCGACGCCGTCGACCATTCCGGTTCCGCGGCAGCTGCCGTTTCCGCCCCGGTCCTTTCGCCGGGAGAATTCACTTGCGCATTCCCCTCACCGCGCCTCGTCTTGCGCCGATTTGGCCGCTTTGGCCGCCGGCGCTGCCGCCTATATAAGCTGTCTTCGGTCGCCGGTCCCTGGTTTCCATATCGGCGCTTTACATCGGTCGGCCTTTCGATCAGACAGTTTCGGTCGAACGGGGCGTCGCATGCGGTCGTGGCGGAATTGGTAGACGCGCAGCGTTGAGGTCGCTGTGGGCGAAAGCCCGTGGAAGTTCGAGTCTTCTCGACCGCACCAGACCATCCGAGGGTCGGCAAGCCGGCCCCCTTGAGACACTGGCGGGCCCCCTTGTGACATGGGTGGCCGGCGATTGATTTGTCGCCGAGCCGGGGGGTTCCGGACATGGCCGACACAATCGACAAGCCGGAAAAGAAAAAGAAGAAACACGCCACGGCGCCGCTCTATGGCCTGAAGCCGGCGGTGGTCCATGCCATTGTGGAAGCGGCGCGGGCCGGACAGGCGAAGCGGGTGCGCCGCCTGATCCATCCCCTGCATCATTCCGACATTGCCGACCTGCTCGAGCGGCTGCCGTCGGACGTCCGGTTCCGGGTCGTCGACTTTTCGCGCCGCACGTTGCCGTCCGAAGTCCTGCCCGAGCTCGACGACGCGGTGCGCGACGAGGTTCTGGACATCCTCGAGCCCAGGCAGGTCGCGGCAGCCGTCAGCGATCTGAGCACGGACGACGCGGTCGAAATCCTCGAAGACCTGGACCACGCGACCCGGCAGAAAATCCTCACCGCAGTCGAGCCCGAAGACCGGCTGCTGATCGAGGACAGCCTGTCCTATCCCGACGACAGCGCCGGCCGGCTGATGCAGCGGGATTCGGTCGCCGTCGCGCAAAGCTGGACGGTCGGCGAAGTGATCGACCATATGCGTGAAAGCGCCGATCTGCCGGACGATTTCTACGACATATTCGTGGTCGACAGCGGGTCGCGTGCGCTGGTCGGGAGCCTGCCGCTCAACAAGCTGCTGCGCACCCGCCGGGCCGTGCGCATCGCCGCGATGATGGACCGGGACATCACGATCATTCCGGCGACGATGGACCAGGAAGACGTGGCCATCCTGTTTCGCGACCGCGATCTGGTATCGGCCCCGGTGGTCGACGACGATAACCGCCTCGTCGGCATGATCACCGTCGACGACGTGGTCGACGTGATCGACGAGGAGGCCGAGGAAGACCTGCTGAAACTGTCCGGCGTCAGCGAGACGGACTTCTATCAGGACATGATCCAGACGACCCGGCGCCGGTTCAGCTGGCTCGGCATCAACCTGGTCACGGCGATCGCCGCATCGATCGTCATCGCGATCTTCGCCCGGACCATCGAACAGGTCGTGGCCCTCGCCGTGCTCATGCCGATTGTCGCCTCGATGGGCGGTATCGCCGGCACCCAGACCCTGACGGTGGCGGTCCGGGCCATCGCCATGCGCGATTTCGGCCCGGGCAAGGCGTCCCGCTTCATCCTCAAGGAGCTCTCGGTCGGCCTGGCGAACGGCATCCTGTTCGCCGCGATCATGGGCGTGATCGCTGGCCTCTGGTTCGCCGATCGGGGGCTTGGACTGGTCATCGCGGTCGCCATGGTGCTGAACCTGCTGGTTGCCGGCCTGTCCGGCGCGATGGTGCCCTTCCTGCTCGACCGCCGGGGCGTCGACCCTGCAATCGCGTCGCCCGTCATACTCACTACGGTCACCGACGTTATCGGCTTCCTGACATTCCTCGGTCTGGCGACCGTATTTCTGCTTTAGGGGCCGATCGCCTGTGCGGATCGTCTTCGACACCTGGCAGTACGTTCGCGTGATGGTGCGCCTCGAAGAAACGCGGGACCGGGACGCCGCCCGCCGGGTCCTGTGGGCGGCCTGGTCGGCGGACTGGCGCCGCATGGACGAAGAACTGGAAACCCTGCGCACTGCAGACTTCGGGCGCTTCGCCGAAGCCATGATGGACGAGGAGGTGGCTTTCGATCCGGTCGATGCCGCGACGGCGCGGACGGTCGCCCGGCTGGCGCGGGAAGTCGCCGGCGCGCTGGCAACGGCGCGGAAAGGCGCCGATCCGTCCACCGGGCGGGATCTGGCTTTCGAGCAGGCAGGGCTCACCGATCTGGCGGGGCGGCTCGAGGAACTGGCCCGGCGCCGCGGCGGCTGAGCCCTATTCTCCGCCTTCCGCTTCTTCGTTCCCGTCGGCCGCCGCTTCCAGCCGGTCGACACGCTCGGTGACGGCCCGAAGTCTGCGCAGGGCGCGGCCGACGCGCATCTGGTCCATTTCCAGCGACCGCTGCTCCTTGATCCGCCGGGCGGGATATCCGGTGTAGACCGACCGAGGCTCAACGTCGCGGCCGACCCCCGCCTTGCCGGCAACGATAGCGTCGTCGCCGACTTTCTTGTGGTCCGCGATGCCGACCATGCCGCCGATGACCACACGGTCGCCGATGGTGGCGCTGCCGGCTATTCCGGAGCTTCCGGCGATCATGACATTCTCGCCGACCGTGACGTTGTGGCCGATCTGGACCAAGTTGTCGATTTTCGTGCCGTCGCCGATCCGGGTCGGGCCGAGGGTGCCGCGGTCGATGCAGGTGCCGGCGCCGATCTCGACATTGTCGCCGACGATCACGTTGCCCAGCGAATCGATACGCTGGATATCGAAGTTGAACGCGGTTACCTCGCCGGTCTTCTGCGCCCGCTCGACGCTGCCTTCCTCAGCCGTGACGAAGCCGAACCCGTCTGCGCCGATGCAGGCATTCGGCTGAAGGATGCAGCCATGGCCGATGACGCAGTTCTCGCCGATCCGCACACCCGGATGCAGGATGCTGCCGGCGCCGACCTCCGCGCCAGCCGCGACCGTGACCTGGGAAAGCAGGACCGCGCCCGGCCCGATGCGCGCGCCCGGACCGATAACGCAGAGCGGGCCGACGGAGGCGCCGTCGCGGATGTTCGCAGCGGGATCGACGACTGCGCTGGGATGGATTCCGGGAACGTGGTGCAGCGGCGGCGAGAAGAGCCGGGTGAGGCGGGCCAGCGCAACCTTGTGCCGCCCGCCGATTGCCAAGCCGCCGGCGAACCGTTCGGTGTCGATCTCCATGCCGCGCGCAACGATCGCCGCGCCGGCGTGGGTGCGCTGGAGCAGGGCGTGGGCGCCTTCGTCCATGGCCAGCGCAAGGGTTTCCCGGTGCAGGGCGAAGACCGGATGGGCGACCGCGGTCACCGTGAAGCTGCCGTCGCCGATGACGTCAGCACCGAGCGTTTCGGCGAGATCGTTCAGCGATTTCGGTTCGGGTGGAGAGAGCAGGGGCATAGGAGAAAGCCATCGCGCGGCGGCCCCTCGTCGGCAGGTTTCGGGGCGCCGGATGAACGCTTGCAGGTCACATAGGCCGGCCGCCGGCTCGCCGGCAATTCGCGCCGTTGCCGCATCGGCTCAGGCCGCATGGCCGAAGCGGCGGAAGAAGGCCTCGACAGCCTGCCAGACGGCCTCGGGCCGCTCGACCTGCAGGAAATGGGTGCAATCCGAAATCATGGTGTAGGGCAGGCCATGTCCTTCCGCGAGGGCCCGGCCGAGGAGGGCGGGAGGCTGAACCTTCGGCAGCGTCACATCCGCGCCGACCACTGCGATGTCGCCGGGCATCGTACCGACTTCGGGCCAGATCGTCGGGTCGAGATTGCCCGCAAAGATTTTCGCCTCGAGCCTCTTCGGGCAGGCCAGCACCCAGCCGTCGTCCGTCTTGCGCGTTGTCGCCAGCGCGAACAGTTCATACGTGCCTGGCAGCCAGCGGCGGAAGGCCGGCCGCTTGCGCAGCACGGCAGCCAGCTCTTCGGGGTCGCCGAACCGGTCGGGCCGGCGCAGGGCGATTGCCTCCATATCTTCCATGTGAAAGGTCTGGGTTCGTTGCAGGGCATGGCCGGGCGGCGGAAAGATCGGTGGGTCGACCAGGATCAGCGGCGACCAGCGCTCGCCGAATGCCCGGGTCTGGAGCAGGGCGGAAATGCCCGACATGGAATGGAAGACGGCCGCGACCGGCCCGGCGCCGAACAGCCGGTCGATGGCGCATCGCACGGTTTCGAAATCGTCGCGGAACTGGCGCCAGTTATGGTTCTCCACACCGTCCGGCGGATTGTGCCCGTGGTTTCTGGTGTCGAACAGGATGACGTCGTAGTCGGCCAGCATCAGCCGCCAGAACGGGTAGTAGGCCTCGATCGCCATTCCGTTGCCGTGGCTGAGCGCGACCCGCGGTCCGTCCGGGTTGCCGTGGCGCCGCAGGATCATCGTGGCGCCGTCCGTCAGGGCGAGGGTATGGATTTCGCGCGGCTCGGGCGGAACCAGCGCCGGCGGCGGATGGATCGAGAAATTCATGGCATCCGGCTAGACCGTCCCGGCCGGTCGGTCAACGGACACCGGCGGGAATGGCGCAGCTTCGTGGGGTGTGGATGCGTCATGAAATGTCATGATCCTGTATGTCCGGTCTCCTTGCGGCTGAGGATCGTCGCTGCGCGCCGTCCGGGATGGCGCGAGAAGAAAACGGAGATTTGTCAGGAAATGTCATGATCGGCCGCGGCGCTCCTGCCGCCTTCACCAGTCATATCGACCGGAGTGTCCCGCAGGGATTCGGAGCGGAGATATCTTTCCAGCGCTGAACCTGGACCGAATCGCCGAGCGGGAAGAATTTCTTCGCCTCGTCCCGGATCGAATCAGGGGCTTCGGTCGAAATGACGGAAGGGAGGGCTTTGCGCGTGTCATGAAATGTCATGATTCGTCATGCAGGCAGCCGGCGTGTCGCCGCCGGGTAAATGGGGACGAATACCGAAAATAGGGAATATTACAGAAATTTCAAGGCATGCCGCCGAAAATCCGGTGCGCTTCGGCGCCCGCTACCGCGGGATGAAATCGGGGCGGCCGGACCTGCCGGAGCCGGCGATTTCTGGGCGACCGTTCACGCCGGCGCGAGCCGCGCCAATCCCGCCGCATCCCGCGCTTGACGGCCTCTCGAACGCTGCCATAAGGGGCGGCGTACCGTCGGCCGATCGATCCTTCGACTACGGAAAGGCTTGGTTGCGGGCGCGGCGCGACACGTTGTGGCGACAGGGCCCTCAAACGGGACAGGATTCCGATTTCCGCCAATACCGGCGCTCTGTAAGCGCTCGGTCTTCCGGTCTACTATCAGTAGCGCCGGTGTGCGGGCTGCCGATTGCCTCGTACAGACCGGGGAAACAAAGGTGAAACCATGACCCTGGTCCTGCACCATGCCTGGGATGCGGTATGCCCGATCAAGGTGCGGATGTGCCTGGCAGAGAAGGGGCTGGCCTGGCAATCGGTCGCCTATTCGATCGCAGCCTTCGAGCATCTCGCGCCGGACTATCTGGCGCTCAATCCGAACGGCACGGTGCCGACGTTGGTCGACGGGAACACGGTCATCTTCGAATCGTCGGTGGTCAATGAGTATCTCGACGACATCGGCCCCGGGCCGCCGCTCAAGCCGGCCGACGCCGGCGAACGGGCCACAATGCGCATGTGGGTGAAGTTCCAGGACGATGTGCTCCATCCGGCGACCCGGCCGCACACTTTCAGCCTGATCCTGCTCCATCCCCAGAGCCCGATGGCGCGCCTGTCCGACGCGGAAATGGAACGCCGGCTGACGAGGCATCCCGACCCGAACCGGCTCGCCATGTTCCGGCAGATGGGCCGCACTCCGGCGCCGCCAGCCGTGCTGGACCGGGCCGAAGCGGCCCTCGGCCGGGCGCTCGACCGGCTGGAGAGCGGCCTGGCGGATGGCCGACCGTGGCTCGCCGGCGACGCCTTCTCGCTCGCCGATGTGGCGATGACGGGTGTGATCGACCGGCTGCACTATTGCGGCCTCGGCCGCTTGTGGGAGGCGCGGTCGAGTACCGAAGCCTGGGTGGAACGGCTACAGGCGCGCCCGGCCTACGCCGCTGCCGTTCCGGCGCTCTCGCAGCGCATGCCGGGACCGCTGACGGCCTGACTCCCGGTCTTGTGGGCTATTGGTGGGAGAGACCGCCGTCGACCGTGAAGGACTGGCCGGTCACGAAGTCGCTGGCCGGCGACAACATATAGATCAGCAGCCCGGCGAGATCGCGCGGCACGCCGGAGCGGGGCACGACCTGTCGGGCGACCACGGCGGCAATGCTCTCCTCGGTCTGGCCGGGATTTTCGACTTCGGTGAGGATCTGCCCCGGGCTGATAGCGTTGACGGTAATGCCTGTACCGCCGAGTTCGCGCGCCATCGAGCGGGTCATGCCGGCCAGCGCCGCCTTCGAGGCGACATAGTGGAGGTAGTTCGGCAGGCCGAGATGCCAGGCGGCCGAAGAGATGTTGACGATGCGGCCCCAGCCGGCTGCGCGCATCGTCGGCAGCACCGCCTTGGCGGCATTGAAGGCGCCACCGGCATTAACGCGCATCACCTGGTCCCATTCCTCGGCCGGAATCTCCCAGAACGGCCGGCGGGCCAACGCCGCGTTCAGGCCGGCATTGGCGATCAGGCCGTCGATCCGGCCGAAAGTCTCCTCCGTGCGGTCGGCCATAGCCTGCGTGGCGTCCGGATCGGTCACGTCGGTCGCAACGGCGAGGTGCGGCCCGTTGAATTCGGCGATTTCCCCGGCAACGCGCCGGCCCGCCTCCCCGTCGACATCCGCGACGACGATCTTCGCGCCGCCGCGGCTCAGCAGATGGGCATAGGCGCGGCCCAGCCCCCGGCCGGCGCCGGTAATGGCGACGACGCGCCCGGCGATCCCGGTTTCCGGCGGGTTGCCGACCAGTTCGTCGAACGGGCGTTGCACCATCAGGCGCCGTTCAGATGCTGCTGCAGGAAGGCGAGCGAACGGGCGTTGGCAAGGGCAGCCGCATTCGCGCGATAATTGTGCCCGCCTTCCAGGGCAAAGGCGTGGCCTGCGCCCTCGTATTCGTGGAGGGTTACGGCGTCAAGCGAGTCCAGGGTACCGACAATCGCGTCGTGCGCCTCCTGAGAGCAGAGTTCGTCGGCCCCGGCGATATGGAGCATCAGCGGGCCGGCGATGGCGCCCGCCTCGCCGAGGTAGCGATCGATATTGACGCCGTAATATCCGACCGAACAGTCGGCGGTGCTGCGCGCCGCCGTCAGAAAGGCGAGCCGCCCACCCAGGCAGTAGCCCAAGGCCCCGACCTGTCCGGTGCAATCCGGGCTTCCGCGCAGCCAATCGATAGTTGCATTCAGGTCTGCCGTAGCCGCCGCATCGTCGAAGCCGGCGTTGAGTTCCAGCGCGCGCTGCTGTTCGGCCGGGTCCGGCTTCGACGGATCCTGGATCAGCTGGACGCCCGGTTCCTGGCGCCAGAACAAGTCCGGGCAGGCGACGAGATAGCCCCGGTCGGCGAAGCCGTCGGCCAGGCGCCGCATCACGGCGTTGACGCCGCAGATATACTGCATCAGCACCAGGCCAGGCGCCGGACGCTGCGCCGGACGGGCGAGGTAGGCCTCGAATTTGCCGTCCGGCCCGTCTATCGCTACGGTTTCTCCCAATACGGTTGCCATGCCGCTTCCCCAAATTTTCCGCCGGTTCCGAGCGAACATATGCCGATGCAGATAATCCGCCAAGCAAGGAAACTCCCGCCTGCAGTCGCTGGCCGAAGGCCGTGGGCCGTCATCGGAGCCGCAGGCCTATGACCCGAAGCGATCCGGGCGAGGAGACTATCCGCGGCCTGCCGTTCCGGCTGGAGAACAGCCCGTTCTACCTGATGGCGCGGGCCATTTCGAAGGCGACGCGCGGTATAGACGCCGCGCTCGGCGCAACCCGCTTCTCCCAGACCCAGTGGCGCGTGCTGATCACACTTTCCGAACACGGCGCTCTCTCGATCGGCGACCTTGCAACAGCCATCTTCGTCGAAAGCTCCGCGGTCGGCCGGGCAGTCGGCCGGATGGAGCGAGACGGCCTGGTCAGGAGGGAACGCGACCGGGACGACCGGCGCATCACGCGGGTCAGCCTGTCGCCCGAAGGGCGACTCAGGATGGAGGAACTCAGGGCCGTCGTCGCCGCCGAACTCAACCGGCTGCTCGATGGTTTCAGCGCTGAGGACGTGCAGACCCTGAATGCCTGGCTCGCCCGGATTTCAAATTCCGCTGACGAAATCGAACGCCGCTGCATTGACTCAAACGCAGACGATCGAACGGCCTGATTTGGTTAGAGAATTATCTTTGCTGATCCGGCGACCTGATATATATCTGCACATGCAGATAGTTTGACGCTCTTTCCCGGAAGGACGGACGATGGATGGGATGGAAACTGTTGATGCTGCCGCCCGAATAACCGGGCCGAGCAGCGATTTTTCCCGCATCCCCTATCATCTGTACACCGACCAGACGGTGTTCGACCTGGAGCAGGAGCGGATTTTCCGGGGGCCGACCTGGAGCTATCTCGGCTTTGAGACCGAGGTGAAAGAGCCGGGCGACTACATCACCGGCTATGTCGGGACGACGCCCTATGTCCTGACTCGGGACAAGGACGGCGCGCTCCACGCCTTCGTCAATCGCTGCGCCCATCGCGGCGTCGCGGTGGTCCGCGACCTGCGCGGCAATGCCCGCAACTTCACCTGCATCTACCACCAGTGGTGCTACGCGCTGAACGGCGATCTGATCGGCGTGCCGATGATGAAGGGCATGCGCGGCGTCGGCGGCTATCCGGACGATTTTTCCGTCGACGGCCACGGGCTCAAGAAGCTCAGGGTCGAATCCTTCTCCGGCATCGTCTTCGGCACGTTCAGCGACGAGACGCCGCCGCTCGAGGATTATCTCGGCCCGGCGATCTGCGCGCGGCTCAAGCTGGTCTGCGGCCGGCCGATCAAGGTTACCGGCTATCACCGCCACACGATGCGCGCGAACTGGAAGCTGTTCGTCGAGAACACGCGCGACATGTACCACGCGCCGATGCTGCATCCCTTCCTCCCGGTGTTCGGCATCGCCGACATGAACATGCGGGCGACGATGGAGATGAACGAGCGCGGCGGGCTGAATTCGGTGCTGGCCGGCTACAGGCCGCCGCCCGGCGGCGACGAGCCGGCGCGGCCGCGGCCGACCAAGGGCCTGGTGCTCGAAGAGCCCGGCGTCGCTGTTGGCGTCCCGGAATTCCAGGACGGCCTCGCGCTTGCGATCATCTCGATCTTCCCATCCTGCCTGTTCACCCTGCCGGGCAATACCTTCAGCGTGCGTCAGATCCGGCCGAAGAAGCCGGACCTGGTCGAGACCCTCTACACCTGGTACGCGTTCGAGGACGACGACCAAGAGATGCTCCAGCGCCGCCGGATGCAGAACAACCTGTTCGGACCGGCCGGCTATGTCGCGATGGAAGACGCCGAAGCGCTGGAGCTGATCCAGCAGCGCATTTCCGATGCGGCGCTGGATGGCTGCTCGGTGCTCGAATTCGGAGGGCGCGGCACCGAGGACCGGATCGACCACATGCTGAGCGAGGGCGCGATCCGGGCGTTCTGGAAGGGCTATTGCGATATCATGGGTATCCCCGTGTCCGACGAATCGGCGGCAGCGTGAGGATCGCGGCAATGGACTTTCTGGAAACCGAACTGCGCATCGGCCGCCTGAACCAGGAATACGCCCGCTGCATCGACGAGGACCGGCTGGAAAGCTGGGTCGACTTCTTCGACGGCGAGGATGCGCGCTACATGATCCACCCGCGCGAGAATGCCGACGCCGGCCTCGAAGGCTACTGGATCTATTGCGGGAACAAGCCGATGATGCGCGACCGCATCGTCGCGTTGCGCAAGGCGAACATCTACAACATCCACTACGACCGGCACATCGTCGGCGGCAGCCAGGTCGTCGGCGTCGAGGACGGCATCTACGACGTGCGGACCAGCTATTGCGTCATCCAGACCGATGTCGAGGGCCGCAGCGAAGTGTTCAGCGCCGGCGAATACCGCGACAGGGTCGTGCTGAACAACGACGACGCCCGGTTCAGGGAGAAGATCGTCGTGCCCGACACCTTCAACATCGAGCGCCCGCTCGCGGTGCCGCTTTAGCGATTCGTTCTTCCACCGCTGGCCTTCGCCGGCCCCCGCTCCGGCACGACCCGGACACGCACCAGGTCGGCGCCGCTGCCGGTGTTGTCGGTCAGCGAGACCGACATGGCGGCGACAGCATTTAGGTTGGGCAGGTTCATGTCCTTCGCGTAGGGCGTTGCCCAGTGGTCGAACTGGCCGATCATCAGGATCGTGTCCGGCCGGATGCCTTCGCGCAGTTCGGCGACCCCCGCAGTCGCGCCGGTCGCCGACTCGATCCGTACGGGATCGCCGTCCCCGATGCCGAGCGCCTGCGCCGCCGTGCGGTTCATCACGACGCCGCGGTGGCCGGCGACGTTGTCCGCCACCTCGCGGATCATCGGGATCGTAACGTTGGCGCCCCAGGAATATTGCATACTGCGCGCGGTCAGCGCCCACAGCGGATAGTCGTCCGGATCGGCGCCGACCTCGCGGACATGGCCGGTCCAGTAGTCGGGGAAACTGCGGTAGGACGGCAGCGGCTCGTATTCCTCGAGCTGTTTCTCCCACCAGTCAATCCCGGCCTCGCGCAGGCGGTTGGCGAGCTGTTCGCCGTGGCGCTTGAGCCGCTCCTGATAGGGCATCTCGAAGCGCAGCCCGTGCTGCTTAAAGAACGGATAGAGATACCAGTCGCGCTCAGCCGTCTCACGCAGCAGGTAGCCGTGCTCCCGGAACCAGTCCAGGCTGCGGACCTCCGCGCCGCCGGTCAGCGCATGGCTGCCGGCGCGCGCCACCCGGTCCCAGATTTCGTCGGCGGTATGGCGCCGGTCGCGGGCGAGGCTGTAATCGTAAGCCCCCGACGCCAGCGGCACGCCGAGCCTGCCGTCGTTGATGACGCCGTGATAGGCGTCCAGAATTCCGGTCCGCGCCGCCAGCTCGCTCGCGATGTCGGTCATGTCGCGGCAGTCGACGGCGGGCGCGACGGCGGGCTGGCGGATCGCCCAGCCGCGGTGATGCCAGAACTGCTCCATGAACTGGCTGCCGCCGATCTTGATCAACTGCAGGCTTTCGAGATCGGTCGCCTCGGGCAGCAGCAGGTCGGCCATCCAGTTGGTTTCGTCGAGCGTGTAGGCGAAGCTGATGAGATAGGGGAAATCCGCGATCATGTCGGCGACGCGCGGCCCGTCCCACATCGAGATTGCCGGGTTGGTGCGGAAGGTGATCCAGACGTCCGGGAGGGTCTGGCGCGGCATTCCTTTCGGTTTCGCATTGTGGAAGATCCACGGCAGGGTCGTCGGGCCGAGGGCCTGGGAGCGCGGCGAATCGCCGGCCAGCGGCACCAGCGTGTTGTAGGCGTTGCGGATCTTCGGCTGCGCCTGCCAGCCCTGGCGCGACGTATCGTTGAACGGGAAATCCATGAAGCCGTCGTTGGTCGGCGTAATGCTGGCGAAACGGTCGTCGGGCGGCTCGTTGAGCTTGAGCACCGCAGGCCCGACCGTGCCGCCCGGCACCTCCAGCGCCCCGACCAGCGTCGCCAGCACGACGCGCGCCCAGCAGGCCTGATAGCCGCCCCAGCCGTTGTTGACGCTTTTGCCCAGCAGGATGGACACCGGCCGCAGCGGCAGCGTCTCGCCGTCGATCTCGACCGTGTCGCCGACCCGGGCATGGGCGAGGAATTCGTCGGCGACGCGCCGGATGCGCTCGGCCGGGATATCGCATTCGCCTTCCGCCCAGTCGGGCGAACAGGGCGCCATGTGGTCGAGGAGGAGCTGGAACGCAGGCTTCGCCTCGGCGTCCTCGTGCCGCCACAGGGCGCCGTCCGCGCCGCGCTCGACGCCCGCCGCGCGATAGCTGCCGGCGAGCGCCGGTTCGCCGATTTCGGCGTCGAACGGCTTGTCGGCGCCGTCCGCCAGGTCGCGAATCAGCGGCTTGTCGGTTTCCGGATCGCGCAGATAGTAACCGTTCGGCCCGACCAGGTAGGGCGCGCTCGTGTCCGCGCCCAGGAACGGCAGGTCGCAGACAGCGCGCCAGTCGCGCTCGTGCAGGATGCGGTGAATCAGGGCATAGAGGAAGGCGGCGTCGGTCTTCGGTTTGACCGGCAGCCATTCCGACGAACAGGCCGCCGTGACCGACAGATGCGGCTCGACCTGGACCCGCTTGAGCCCGGCGGCGCGCGCGTCGGCCTGACGCCAGGCGCCGGTCACGCCGGACGAATTCTCGATATTCTTGCCGCAGTTGACGATGTAATCGCAGCGCGGCGTGTCGGGCGCGCAGACGAAGGCCCGATGCCACAGTTCGCCGTAGAAATGTTCCGAATGGTAGCATTTGGCACCGGAGCCCGCGCCGTATCCCATATCGACCGGGCCCAAGGCGGCCAGGAAGGCGGGCAGCGTGCCGATATATTTCGGCGGCGAGTCGTCGCCGCCGAGGGTGAAGGCGAGGCGCGGATAGCCCGACTCGTCGCGCAGGCCGGCCGCCCGGATGGCGTTGAGCTTTTCGGCGACGATGTCGAACGCCTCATCCCACGAGATCGGCACGAAGCCGGGATCCTCGCTCCGGCCCTTGCGCGGGTTGGTCCGCTTCATCGGCCGGGCGATGCGGTGCGGGTTGTAGGTCTTCTGGATCAGCCCGTAGGCCTTGACGCAGACCCGCCCGCCGGCCGGATGCTCGGCAATGTCGAAATTCGGCTCGACCCGCAGCGCCACGCCGTCGCGCACCTCGACCTTCATCAGGTCCGGGCCTGCAGCGCACTGGTTGCAGTAGACGGGGACCTTTCTCGTGTCGCCGCCGGTCATGGCGCGGTTCCTCCCCGCATCGGGTGGCACGGCCTGCCGCGATTATGTCAACTTAGCGCCGGTTTGCCTATGATGGCGCGGCATGCGGGCCGGACGCCCGGCATGTTCCGTATTCTCCCCGAACGGGCCGGCAAACCGCCATGACCGAAACCGTCGAGTGCATCGTTGCCGGCGCCGGCATCGTCGGTCTTGCGATCGCGAGAGCGCTGGCGCGGGCCGGGCGCGAGGTCGTCGTCGTCGAACGCAACGCCTGGATCGGCAACGAGACCAGCTCGCGCAACAACGAGGTGATCCACGCCGGATTTCTCTACGCGCCGGACTCTTTGCGCGCCCGCTTGTGCCGTCCGGGCGCCGAGCGCACCTGGCGCTATTGCGAGAGCCGGGGCATTCCCTGTCGGCGCATCGGCAAGCTGATGCCGGCGGCGGACGAAGCCGAGCTTGGGATCCTCGCCGGACTGGTCGAGGGCGGTCGGAAAGTCGGTGCTCCCGAACTGGAACTGCTGGACGCCGCCGGGGTCGCGCGGCTGGAACCTGGGCTGCGCTGCGCGGGCGCGCTCCATTCGCCGTTTACCGGCGTGGTCGATACGCACGCGCTGATGCTTGCCTATCGCGGCGACGCGGAGGACTGCGGCGTGATGATCGCCCTTTCGAGCGCAGTGACAGGCGGCGACGTGCGCGACGGCATCCGGCTCAACGTCGCCGGCGCCGACGGCTGCGAAACGGCGGTCGGCTGCCGCGTCTTCGTCAATGCCGCCGGGCTCGGAGCCCGCCGGATCGCGCTTTCTCTTACCGGCCTGCCGCCGCAGTTCGTGCCGACGGTGCATTATGCCCTGGGCCGGTTCCTGTCATGGAGCGGCCGGCCGCCGTTCGGGCGCATCGTCGTGCCGCTGGGCGACCGACTCGCCAACGGCGGCGCGTTCACTCTCGACGCGGCCGGACGGGGCAAGTTTGGCGGCGACCTGGTCTGGGTCGACGAGATCGACTACCGCGTGCCCGCCGCTCTCGCAGCCAAGTTCGTAACCGCAATCCGCGGCTACTGGCCCGAAGTCGACGAGAGCCGCCTGTCGCCGGACTATGCCGGCATCCGGCCGCGCACCTGGGGGCCGAACAACGGCAACGGCGACTGGACGGTCTCCGGGTCGGCCCACCACGGCGTGCCGGGCCTGGTCAACCTGCTGGGCATCGAAACCCCCGGCATCACCGCGGCCCTGTCGCTCGCCGACCATGTCCTCGAACAGTTGGGAATAGAGCCGGTCCCGGAGGAATGAGGCCGGTCTCCGGCCCGACCGCTACATCTGGTTCGGCAGCCAAAGCACGATAATGGGGAAGGCGATCAGCACGACCAGGCGCACGAGGTCCGAGGCAATATAGGGTGTCACGCCGGCATAGATCGACTTGAGCGGCACGTTCGGCGCCTCGCCCTTGATGACGAAGACATTGAGGCCGAACGGTGGCGTGATCAGGCCGAGCTCGGTCACCATCACCACGATGACGCCGAACCAGATCGGATCGAAGCCCAGGCCGACGATACTGGGAAAGAACACCGGCACTGTCAGCAGGATAATCGCCATTGCCTCCATGAAACAGCCGAGGATGACATAAAACAGGATGATGAGCGCCAACGTGCCGTAGCGCCCGAGATCGAGGGAGAGCAGCGTTTCGGCGACCTGCTGGGGAAACTGTGTGATCGTCAGGAATCGGGCGAACAGGATCGCCCCGATCAGAACGATGAACAGCGCACCTGTCGTGATCAGCGCTTCGCGCAGGCAGTCGAGCAGCCGGGCGAGCGACATGCGGCCGATGGCAAACGCCAGGATGCCGACGGCGGCGGCGCCCATAGCGGCGGCCTCGGTCGGGGTGAAGACGCCGCCGTAAATGCCGCCGATGACGAAGGCGAACACGGCCAGGATCGGCCAGACGGTGCGCAGCGAAACGATGCGGGTGCGCCAGTCCGACCGTTCGCCCGCAGGCACCCATTCCGGCCGCACCACGGCGACGCCCTGCACCGCCGCCATATACATCAGCACGGCGAGCAGGCCGGGGAGCAGGCCGGCGACGAAGAGCCGGCCGATATCGGTTTCCGTTATGATGCCGTAGACGGCGAGGACGATCGAAGGCGGGATCAGGATGCCGAGCGTGCCGCCGGCCGCGATGGTGCCGGTCGCCAGGCTGTCGGCATAGCCGTAGCGGCGCATTTCCGGCAGCGCGACCTTGGACATGGTCGCCGCGGTCGCAACCGACGAACCGCAGATGGCGGCAAATCCGCCGCACGCCGCGACGGTGGACAACGCCAGGCCGCCGCGCCGGTGGCCGAGCCAGGCGTTGGAGGCGCGGAACAGGTCGCGGCTCATGCCGGACGCGTTGGCCAGCGCGCCCATGAGGACGAACAGGGGGACCAGCCCGAAGGTGAAATCGGTCAGTGTACGGATCGGCGTCAACTCCAGCAGCGACAGGGCCGGGCCGATATCCGTCAGAACGGCGAAGCCGCCGACGCCGACCAGCACCATAGCGATGCCGACCGGCACGCGCAGCAGCATGAGCGTGAACAGGACGGCGAAAGCGCCGATCGCGAGGCTCAATCCGTCCATCTTGCAGCAGTCCGCTTGCTAGTCGACCGCCGGCCTGGCCGTCGGCGCGGCGATCTCTCTGCCGCGCAGGACCGCCCAGAGGCGCACGGCGCTCAGGAAAGTCGCGGCGCAGGCCGAGAGCGCCACAAGCCCGTAGAAGATCCACAGCGGGAGGGCGAGATCGAAGGTCACCTCCTCCGATGCGATGACGGACCCGACCCGGCCGAACATTATCCAGGCGATCGCCAGGATGACCGAGAATGTCACCGCCGATGCGACGATGTCGATGATTCGCTTCGCGCGCGCGCCGACGGCAAGCCATACGGTGTCCATGGTGATCTGCTGGCCGTAATAGGACGCCAGCGCGATGCCGTTCATCAGGGCGATACCCATGACGAGCCGGCCAAGATCGTTGGTGTCGGGAATCGGCGCGTTGAAGAAAAAGCGCAACAGCACCGAGACGAAGACCAGCAGGGTCACGCCGAGCAGGAGCAGGGCGGCAAGGACGGACAGGGTCCGGATTGCGCTGTCGAGAAGTTTCGATTCCATTCCTGGCCCGGTATCGGTCGGCGCGGCGCCGGCGCCGCTCGCCCTTTTTCGCATTTCGGGCGCGTTCGCGCATCCCCGACATATGAGAATATTATTGTATTTTACATGTTTTTGGGTATGGTGAGAACCGCCTGCAACGGACGGCCCCCGGTCCGGTTTCCGGCCGGGTGCGGACGCACCTTTGCCGGTATCGAGGGAGGAAAACAGATGGTTATTCGCACGATCCGCATCGCGGCCGCCGCGGTACTGGGCCTGGGCCTGCTGGCCGGACCGGCCCAGTCGAAAACGGTCACCCTGAAATTCGCCCACTGGGTGCCGCCGGTGCATCCACTGCACAAGGCATTCGTTGCCTGGGGCACATCGATTACCGAAAAATCGGGCGGCAGCATCAAGTTCCAGTATTTTCCCGCAAGCCAACTCGGCAAGGCGAGCGATCATTACGACATGGCGAAGACAGGCATCGCCGATGCGGTCTGGATCAATCCCGGTTTCAACCCGGGTCGCTGGCCGGTCACGTCGCTGCCGGAACAGCCGCTGATGTTGAAAGAGCCGCTCGGCGCCTCGCGGGCTCTGACGGCCTGGTATGCCGAATTCGCCGACCGGGAAATGACCGACGCCAAGAACTGCCTGATGCACACCATGGTGCCGCTGACGATCTTTTCGACCCGCAAGGCGATCAAGACGCCGGCGGACCTGAAGGGCGTCAAGATGCGGCCTTCGAACGCCACTCAGGCGCGCATCTTCAAGCAGGCCGGCGCGGTGACCGTGTTCTCGCCGTTCCCGAAGATCCGCGACACTTTCGAGCGCGGCATCGCCACGGCCTCGACCGGCGTCCACGGCGCGCTGATCGCGTTCGGCGGCCACAAGGCGACCAAGTACATCATGGATGTGCCGCTGTTCGGCGCGGTCTGGAACATCGTGCTGAACAAGGCGGCCTACACCAAGCTGGACGCGAAGCAGAAGGCGGTCGTCGACGCGCACTGCTCGCCGGAGTGGGCGGTCCGGATCGCCGATCCGGTGGCGCAGTCCGACTGGGCCGGAGAGAAAAAGCTCCGCGCGATGGGCAAGACCTTCGTGCCGATCTCGGACGCCGACAAAGCCGCCTGGCGCAAATTTTCCGCGCCGGCGCTGGACGCCTGGAAGAAGGATGTCGCCAAGCGCGGCTTCGACCCGGAAGCCGTCTACAAGTCGCTGATCGACAAGCTGAGGACGGAGAAGGCGCTGGTCGAATAGGGCGCCGGCCGAACGCGTAATCGAAACGGGCGCCCCGGGGCGCCCGTTTCCGATTCAGGAGCCCGAAGCGCGCACCGGCCGGTCGAAGGCGCCCGCCATCGGCACGGTGCGGTCCGTACCGGCCAGCTGCGGCCAGCCGATTGGGCTGCCGACGGTTTCGGCCACAGCGCCGGCGGGCGGATCGACCCAGCCGGAAGCGACAAGACGCCGGCCGGTGACGGCGTCCGCCGCGGCTGAGCAAAGCCAGGCGACCGGCGGCGCCATTGCGGCGGCAGGCACCAGGGAGGCCCGGTCGAGCCCCGGCAGGTCGGGCACCATCGGCGTATCGGCCGGGCCGCCTGGAATGACGACGTTCACCGTGACGCCGGTGCCGGCCAGCTCGGCAGCCCAGGCGGCGGACAGGGCTTCGAGCGCGGCCTTCGATGCGCCGTAGGATGCCACGCCGGGGCGCAGCATCGAATCCAGGTTGGTCGTGACGTTGACGATCCGGCCCCAGCCGCGTGCGATCATCGGGCCGGCGACGGCGCGCGCCGCATGGAAGGCACCGGCGACGTTGACATCGAACAGGCGGCGCCATCGGTCCGCCTCGACCGTCGTGAGATCGACCGGGCGTTCGAAGATGCCGGGATCGACGAAGGGCGGACCCAGGCCCGCCGCGTTGACCAGGACGGCCGGTTCGCCGAGTCCGGCGGCGAGCCGGCCGACGGCGTCTTCGACCGCGCGGAAATCCGCGATATCGACGGTCACCGCCATCCGGTCGCTCTCGGGGATGTCAAATGCCGGATGCGCCGGCGGGAGCGCCGCCCGGTCGAGCAGGGCCAGCCGGAACCCGGCCTTTGCCAGCCCGGCCGCAATGGCGGTTCCGAGCCCGCCGGCCGCGCCAGTGACGAGGGCAACCCGGTTCGGCGTCATGGCGCTCTCCCTTCCGTTGCTCCGCTGGACTTCGGCCAGCGGTTCGGCCAGAAAGTTCCGATACGGCTCGCCAGCGGAGGGACATTGCATGCCGGCCTATCTCGTGACCAGCGTCGAAGTCTTCGACCTGCCGACCTTCAAGGCGGAATACAGTTCGCGCGGTGCCGCCGCGGTCGCGCAATATGGCGGCCGGTTCCTGGTCGAGGGCGGCAAACCCGAACCGATCGAGGGCGACTGGCTGCCCAAACGCATGGCGATCGTCGAATTCGAGTCGGCGGAGGCGGCGCGGCGCTTCTACGATTCCCCGGAATACCGTGAAGCCCGGCGCCATCGCCGGGACATCGCCGATTTCAACATGATCCTGGTCGAGCCGCCGAACGGCTAGCCTGGCCGGAACGGCTCGCGCAGGCCGGCCCGCTCCAGCAGGGGCAGCACCCGCTCGATAAAGAACGGCAATTCCTTCCGGAAATCGAAGAAGCTCAGCGAGGCGCCCGAGACGCCGGCGCCGTGCAGGGCGATCAGCCCCTCGGCAACCTGCTCCGGCGTCCCGACCAGCGGGAAGGAGCCGTGACCGCCGGCGACCCGCTGCCGGGCGGCCATGACATCCGCCGGGGCGGACTGTGAGGTTGCCGCCTTGGCGCCGGTCCAGCGGTCGACCGCCTCGTCGTCAGCCTGGCGGAGTGCATAGTCGTCGTAGAAATTGCGGGCCTCGGCCTCGGTTTCCCGGCACACGACATGGGTTATGGCGCAGATGCCCGCGAACCGGCCGCGGGTCGTGGCGTCGGCGGCGATTTCTTCCACGACCGCGGCTGCGTGATCGGCGTCGCGCACGACCGCGAACAGGAAATCCGCGGCATGGGCGGCGAAGGCCCGGCCTGCCGGCGACCCTCCGGCCGACATGATGACAGGGCCCGGCTGCTGCACGGTCGGCGGATCGGAATAGGCGTCCTGTAACCGGTAGTGGGCGCCGGCATGGTCGAAGCGGTCGCCGCGCACCAGCCGCCCGAAAACCTCGAACCATTCCAGCCCCTGCTCGTAGCGCGCACCGTGCTCCGGCAGGGGCACGCCGAACATGTCGAACTCGTCCCGGTTCCAGCCGCAGACGATGTTGAGACCGGCGCGGCCGCCGCTGACATGGTCGATGGTGGAGACCGCCTTGGCCGCGAAGACCGGATGAACCAGGGCGACATGGACGGTGCAAAAGATGCAGGCGTGTTCGGTGATCGCCGCAAGCGCCGCCGCCTGGGTTAGCGTTTCGTAGGACCGGGCGGCGTTGTCGTGGGTCCCGCCGTAACCCTTCCAGCGCGCCAGCGGCAGGTTGAATTCGAGGCCTGCCTCGTCGGCCACTCGGCTCGCCTCGGCGATGTCGGCCCAGACCGCCGGCCAGCGACCTTCCTTGCGCGTGATCGCCAGCCCGCCTTCGGCATTCATCCGGAACACGCCCAGCTTGAAGGCGTTGGGCCCGAACATCGGATTGGCACGGCGCGCCGTTGTCATGGCAAGAGACCCCGGACCCGTCGCGCTCCGGCCGCCCGCGCTACGGCTATTCGGCGGCGATCCGCCCGCCCGCGCCGACCTCCGGGAACAGCGGCGCGACCTCCTCCATGAAGCGCTGCATCTCCTCCCGGGTCTGCTGCGGGTCCTTGAGGCCGATGTTGACGTAGAGGCCGAGCTCGTCGATCCCCATCTCGGCGAAGCGGCCAACCGAGTCGGCGATCGCCTGGGTGCTGCCGAGCAGGACCATGCCCGAAACGAGGTCCTCCGGCTTCATCCGGCTGACCCGGTCGGCCATGTCGTGCCAGTAATCGTAGGACTTGGTCTTGGCCTTGGAGGCCGTCCGCATCGTCGGCAGGGCGTTTTCCAGGAAGAAGCGGATCTGCCGTTCCCGCGCCGCCCGTTCCTCCTCCGGCGTGTCGCCGAAATGCAGGAAGATCGACGAGTTGACGACACCCGGTTCGTGCCCGTTGGCCGCGCAGTTCTCCCGGTAGTAGTCGATCATCTTGTCGACGCCGCCGAACGACATGCCGGCGGCGAAGGGCGCGATCGACATGTTGAAGCCGCGCCGGCAGGTCATGTCGACCGTCGGCCGGGAGAAGCAGGCGACGTAAACCGGCAGCGGATTCTGGACCGGCTTGGGGACGATCTCGACGTCCTCGAAGCTGAAGAACGCGCCGTCATGGGACCAGCGCCCTTCTTCGGTCCAGGCCCGGTGGACGATGTCGAGCCCTTCGGCCAGCAACTCTGCATTGCGCTCGAATTCGATGCCGAAGCGGTCGTATTCGTGCTTGTCGAAGCCGCGGCCGCAGGCAAAATCGACCCGCCCGCCGCTGATCACGTCCACGGTCGCCCAGTTCTCGGCGACGCGCAGCGGATGATGCAGCGGCAGCACGGTCACCGCCGGCATCAGCCGGATCCGTTCGGTCCGGGCGGCGACGACGCCGAGCATGATTTCCGGCGAGGCGTTGGTGCCGAATTCGTTGAAATGATGCTCGCCGATCCAGGCGGAATGCATGCCCAACTCCTCGGCGTAGACCGCCTGGTCGACGATCTGAAGCAGCAGCTCTTCGACTGTCCGGGTGTTGTTTCTGTAGGTGTTGTCGGCGTTCGAAAAGTAGCTGAACTTCATCGCCATCTCCGGCGCCCGGCCCTCATCGTCGCGCCGGACGAAAAAATGTGAAATTTAGATGTATTGTCACATAAATCGGCTCGCCGGACAAGCCGCAATCCGCCGCTCGCCCGGCTTCGCGGCGCCGTATCTAATAACGGGTCGGGTCCGGAGTACCTCTCCCCACTATCTACAGGCCATGGGATTGGCCCCCTGAAGTCGGACAGTTGGTTTGAAGCAGTTTGAGCGGTGCCACGGTCCTGTGTCAGGTCCTTCCATCGCGTGACACGGCGCTATTCTCCGAGCGCCCCTTCGCCCAACAATCGGGCGCAGGCGGAATCCGAATAAGAAAGTTCCTGCTTCAGGACGTCGAGTGTGTCTGCGCCGAGTGCCGGAGCTCGACGTCGTACGATGCCCGGCGTACCTGAAAGACGCGGCACGACATCGGGCGTCCTGTATTCGCCGAGCTCGTCATTCCGCTCCCAGCTGCAGCCGCGGGCAGCCAGATGGGGGTCTGCCGCCAGATCGGCAACATTATTGATGGGGCCGGCAACCAGGCCCTGGCTCTCGAAGCCTTGAATGAGATCCTGGCGCGTCTGCGACCGGGCCCAGTCGGCGAACTCGCGGCAGATCAGTTCCCGGTGTTTCGTTCGCGATGCATTGTCGGCGTACCGAAGATCGGTGAGCCAGTCGGAACGATTCACAAGCCGCGCCAGACGCCGAAATTGCTCGTCATTCTGTACCGAGACGCAGACCCACCGATTGTCGCCGGTCAGAAAATGTCCGGTCGGCGCGCCGCCCAGACTGTGATTTCCGCTACGGCTCCAGACCTCCTGCGAAAGGTCGAAGTAGCTCAAGAGCGGCGCGGTCATTCTGAATGCGACGTCGTAGAGCGCGATATCCACGGACTGGCCGCGCCGGTCGGGGGCCCTGTCCCGGCCGTAGAGCGAAAGAATGGCGCCGAGCGCTCCGGCGACACCTGTCATGAAATCGCAGACGGGAATGCAGCCGCCTGCCCGCATGGGCGGTCCATCGGCGTCGCCGGTCAGTTCGCTCAGGCCGCTGAATCCCTGAGCAATGGGATCGTAGCCGCCTTCCGACGCCTTGGGGCCTGTACGACCGAACGCGCTGACGTAGACGACCACCAGGCTTGGGAAGGATTCCTTCAGTATTTCCTCGGTGAATCCCCATTTTTCCATGGTACCGGGTCGGAGGCTGTTGATGAGCACATCGCAGCGCGCGATCAACTCTCCGAGCACGGTCCGGGCCGAGGCCTTCTCGAGGTCGAGCACGACGGACTTCTTGTTCCGGCCATTGGCCTTCCAATACAGGCTCTCGCCATCGACCGTCGGCCCGAACTGGCGGAGAATGTCGCCGCGGCCGGGCCTCTCGACCTTGATCACCTCGGCGCCGAACTCGCCCAGCAGCGTGCCGATGAAGGGGCCGGCGACGAGTTCTCCAAGTTCGAGAACTTTGAGACCGGAAAGAGGAGGCTTGGTCATTGATCGTTTGCTGCCATCTCGGGTTCTGCAGTCGTCGGCAATCGCCGGCGCATTCCGGAAAGGCAGGCCCCGAAGCTTTGTCCTTCCCCGATCCGGGAGCCCGCCGAATTTCCAGTCAGGCCGTTCGCCGCCGCTCAGTGGCCTGGCGGATGAGATCGACCGCCGTGTCCGTCGAAATGACCGGGGCGAAGAACATGTCGAGCCGCTCGAGAGTCGGCGCCTCGTCCTGTTCCCGGCCGCAGCCGCAGGCGTCGCCGATGACGATGGGCATGTAGCCCATGTCGCGGCAGCTGCGGGCCGCCTGCTCGATGCACCAGTCCAGGTGGAAGCCGGACAGCAGGACGGTCCGGACGCCCCGCATGTTCAGGTAGCTTGACAGCATGGTGCCGAGAAACACGTTGCCGAGCGACGTGTAGTGGATGATCTCGTCTTCCGGCCGCATCAGCTCCTTGATTTCCGCGACCGCGTCGCAGTCCCGTTCCCTCTGTTGGTCGGTCCAGTCCTCCTTTCCGGAGGCCCAGTAGTCGTACTGCGACCTGTCCATCGGCGATTGCGGGAAGCCCTGCCGGAAGATCTCGTAGCGGGTGAAGAACAGATCCATCCCGGCGTCGCGGCAGGCGTGAATCAGCTTGACGGTGTTGCCGAGCGCGCCGCCAGGCAGGCGGGTTCGCTCCCACAGCCGCTCGTGGGCCTGCGCGCCGAAACTGCTCAGTATGCTGTTGGAGTATCCGATCGCCAGATACGCCGTCGGCAGGGCCAGGATTTCCGCGAAATCGACATCTGCCCATTGCGGATGCGGTTCCGGGATTTTCGAACGCCAACCGGTCTTCTGTTCAGGAATCATCGCTTCCTCCTCTGGAATGATGTTCATGGGGACTGCGCACGCCTGCGGCGGCGCGTTTCTCCTCGAGAATTTTTCGATAGCTCTGGTATTCCTCGTGATCGGCCATCCCGAGATAGAACCGCCGAACGCTGTCGTCGCGTGCCAGCTCTTCGGCAGGACCCTGGGAGACGATCCGGCCGCCCTCCATCACATAGGCGTATTGCACGATGGAGAGCGCCATGAGGGCATTCTGCTCGGCCAGGAGGATGGCGACGTCTTCCTCCCGGTTGAGGCGATGAACGATCTGGAAGATCTCCTTCACCAGCAGCGGCGCCAGGCCCATCGAGGGCTCGTCGAGGAGAATGAGCTTCGGACGCCCCATCAGGGCCCGGCCGATCGCCGTCATCTGCTGTTCTCCGCCGGACAGGTAGCCGGCCTTCAGCTCGCGCCGTTCCGCGAGATTCGGGAAATACTCGTAGACCCGCTCGAGACCGTTCCTGACGCTCTCGCCCCAGGCCTGCGCATAGGCTCCGGCGCGCAGGTTCTCCTCGACGGTCAAATGCTCGAACAGCCGCCGGCCCTCGAGGACCTGGACGATGCCGAGCCGCACGATGTCGGCCGGATCGAGCTTCACGATGGAACGGCCGAGAAACTCGATCGCGCCGCGGGCGACTTCTCCGCGTTCCGCCCGCAACAGGTTCGACACCGCCTTCAACGTGGTCGATTTGCCGGCGCCGTTGGCCCCGAGAAGGGCGACGATGCCCTTCTCGGGGATTTCGAGCGACACGCCCTTGAGGACGTGGATGACGCCGTCGTAGTAGACCTCGACGTCCTCGATCCTCAGTACGGGCGCCACGGTATCACTGCTTCGTCTGTTTCCTGTACTCGGTGGCGGCCCGCTTGATTTCGGCCCGGACCACGTCCTCGTAGGGCGGGACCCACCCGGAAATCGTGGTCCATTTCTTGCCGTCCCAGCGCTGGAAGAGCTGCGGCTCGATTCCGCCGTGATAGGTCGCGGAGAACACCAGTTCCGGCAGCAATCCTTCGGCGCCGAGCTCCTTCAGCCTCTTCCCGTCCAGTTTGATCATGCGAAAACCGTCGCGTACCTTCTTGCCGTCGAGCGGCATGCCGGCGCTCTTGATCGCGTTGCGGAAGGCCTCGACGATGATGATCCCGGTCAGGACCCCACGATTATAGGCAACGGTACCGACACGCTTCCGTTCGATGTTGCCCTTGCCCTTGTCGTGGACCTTCTTGATGATTTCCTGGATCACCGGGAAATCGAGGCCGACACCGTGATAGTTGGCCGAGACGTAGCCCTTGGCAAGATCGCCCGCGGGCGTGACGTCCTCCTCGGAGCCGCACCAGAGAGTCCCGACGAATTTTTCGATCGGAAATCCGACCTTCTTCATCTCGGTCATCGGCACGTTGCAGGACTGGCCGTAATTCCATTGAATGGCCCAGTCGGCCCGGAACCGGCGCGCGATGTCGACCCAGGCAGCGCTCTGCTCCAGGGCCGGCCAGGCCAGTGGCCACGACTTCCATTCGAACCCGTACTTCTTGGCGAGCGCGTCGAAGATCGGGAACGGCTGGCGGCCGTACGAGTTATCCAAGTGCACGAAGGCAATCTTCTTGCCCTTGAGCTTGGCCTCGCCGCCCTCCTGTTGCGCGATATAGCGGATGGTCGATGCGGCCTGGGACCAGAAGTTCAGGATGACGGGGGAGAGATAGGGAAATGTCTTCCCGTCCGTCGATTCCGATCGTCCGCCGGCAAGATTGATGCCGAGGACCTTGTCTTCCGTGAGCCGCTTGGATAGTGCGAATATCACCGGGGTGCTGTTCGGGTAGACGATCTTCCATTTGCCACGGAACCGCTCGTAGCATTCGAGCGCGCGGGGCGTCTTGTAGCCGAACTCACACTCCTCCCACTTGATCTTGACGCCGTCGATGCCGCCGTTGGCGTTGACCAGGGCGAAATAGTCCTGCTGGCCGGAACTGACGCCGCTTGCGGCGGAAGCGAACGGTCCGGTCCGGGTGACCAGCATCGGATGATAGATCTCTCCCTCCGCGGCGATGCTGGTCTGCGCCGGTAAAGCCGATACCGTCGCCAGCATGCTCGCGGCCAGGACTCCGGGTGCGAGTGCCGGGGAAAGGCGTATGGATGCACGTTTCATAAACATATCTACCTCCTGTTTCCATGCCGTTGCGCGATGGACAATGTCGAACCGGCCCGATCGGCCGATCCTTCAGTTTGCTCGCGAACGTCTCGCCGCTTCATGTGCGCACCGCCGGCCCGAGCCGAATCTCGAATCGCGCCGAAAACCGGCGCCAGATATGGGCCAGCCCCAACGGTTCGAAGATCAGGAAGAGGACGATCAGAACGCCGAATACGACATGCTCGGCGTTCGCGAGCACGGCAGCGGATACGATCTCGCCGCCGACAATTCCGTACAGGTTGTGCATCCCGATGCTGATCGCGATGGGCAGCAGCGCGATGAAGGCGGCGCCAAGGTAGGATCCGAGGATGCTTCCCAGGCCGCCGATGATGATCATTCCCAGGATCTGGATCGAGAGCTCGAGCTCGTACTCCTGGACATTTGCCGCTCCGACCCAGGCAAAAACGACAAGGGCGCCCGCAATCCCGCCGTAGAACGCCGACACCATGAAAGCGAGCAGCTTGTAGCGAAGCATGGAAATGCCCATCACCTTCGCCGCCACGTCGTGATCCCGGATGGCCATCCAGGCTCTTCCGATCCGGCTGCGGGTCAGATTCCAGGCGAAGATCGTCAGCACCGCGGCGACCGCGAGCGCGAAGTAATATTGTTCGAGGGCGGTATCGATCTCCCAGGCGCCGATGAAGACCGGCGGCGTGTCGATGGTCACCATCGACCCCGCACCGATCCAGGGTACGCGCTGGATCGTCCAGACGATGATGAACTGGGCGGCCAGCGTGGCGACCAGCAGGTACAGGCCCTTGATGCGCAATGACGGCGTCCCGACGACGGCGCCGACGATGGCCGCCGTCAATCCGGCGATGAGCAATGTGAGGGGGATGGGAATCCCGTATCGTCCGTAAGCGATGACGCCGGCGAAGGCGCCGATGGCCATGAACGCCGCCTGACCCAGCGAAATGAGCCCGGCATACCCCGTCAGGACGTTCAGGCCGAGGGCGGAGATCGAGAGAATCAGCATGGGAACGAGGATTCCCTTGAGCCAGTAATCGCCCAGAAACGGCGGCACAAACAGGAAAAGGACAACAAGCAGGAACAAGGCGAGCCGGTCCGCGGACCGCGGCAGGTAGCGCATGTCTCTTTCGAGGCCGTGCGGCGACGGCGTTCGGGCATCCGAAAGGGCCATTCACACCCTCTCGATCATCTCTTCGCCGAACAGGCCGTAAGGCCGGAACATCAGGAACAAGAGCGCCACGAGATAGGCCATGATGTCCTGAACGCCGCCGCCGACGAGCGGGCCGATGAATCCTTCGCCCAGCGCCTCGGCTACGCCGACGATCAGGCCAGCGACAATGGCGCCGGGAATGCTTTCGATCCCTCCGATGATGAGCACCGGCAGCGCCTTCAGCGCGATCAGCGACATCGCAAAGTGGACGCCGATCCGCGCGCCCCAGAGCATTCCGGCGGCCAGCGCCACAATGCCGGCCAGGACCCAGACGATGGTCCAGACCTTGCGCAGCTGGATGCCCATCGACTGGGCCGCCACATGATCGTCGGCGATCGCCCGCAGTCCGAGCCCGATCCGGGTCTTGTGGAAGAACAGGACCAGCAGCACCACGAAGAAGGCGGCGGCCAGCGCGGAAATGAAATCCGGCATCGATACGAAGACGCCGCCGATCATCAGGGGCTCGACGGGCAGGCCGAGCTTCAGTCCATGGGGCTGGGTGCCCCAGAATATCTGGGCCGATCCCTCCAGGATGAAGGCGAGCCCCAGCGTCGCCACGAAAATGACCAGCGGTTCGGCGCCGACCAGTGGGCGGAAAATTGCCCGCTCGGCGAAGACCGCGACGCCGCCCATCACGGCGACGGTGAGCAGCAGGGCGATCCAGAAACCGAAAAGGGGAATGAGGCCGACAAGGGTCAGCGCAGCGAACAGCGTCATCGCGCCCTGCGCAAAGTTGAACACGGAGGACGCCTTGAAGATGAGGACGAATCCGAGGGCTACCATCGAGTACATGGAGCCGATGAGCAGCCCGGTGATCGTGAGTTCGATGCCGTAGATAAGGTCGTTCATCAGGCGTCCTGTCCGAGATACGCCCTGATCACGGCCTCGTCCTGTCGGACCGTTTCCGCGTCGCCCTCGGCGATCTTTTCGCCGTGATCGAGCACGACCACGCGATCGGAGATGTCCATGACCACGCTCATGTCGTGCTCGATCAGGATGATGGTCGTCTTCAGGTCCACGTTGGCGTCGACGACGACGCGCACCATGTCCTCCTTCTCCTGCCGGTTCATGCCGGCCATGGGCTCGTCCAGGATAAGCATTGCGGGCTCGGCGGCCAGCGAACGCCCCAGTTCGACCCGCTTCTGAAGGCCGTAGGGCAGCGTATCGGCGGTCCGAGTCCGGTATTCCGTGAGGTTCAGAAACTCGACAATCTCTTCGACCCTGCGGCGATTTTCGAGCTCTTCGCGCCGCGCCGGGCCCCAGTGGATCCCGCCGGCGAACAGGCCGGTGCGCATGTGCAGATGGCGACCGACGAGGATGTTCTCGATCACCGTCAGGCCGCGGAAGAGCGCGAGATTCTGAAATGTACGTGCGATGCCCAACGCCGCGACCGCCTGCGGCGAGGAGGCAGTTCGGTCCTGACCTTTGAAGAAAATGCGCCCGGATGTCGGCCGGTACAGGCCGCTGATTACGTTGGCCATCGACGTCTTTCCGGCGCCATTGGGACCGATGATCGAAAGGATCTCCCCTGTCAGCACGTCGAATCCCACATCGATCAGAGCCCGCACCCCGCCGAACGAAAGAGAGATGCACTCGGTCCGCAATATCGGCGCTTCCGACCGGTAGCGAACAGGGTTCGTGTCCCGGACTTCGTCGGCGACGACATCCTCGGCATGTGCGCTGTCGAACCGCCGGTCAGCATCGCTGTCCGCTTCCCTGTTCACGCTCGAGCCGCCTGGAACGAGACCGCTTCGTTCGCAAATTCCACGGCGCAGGCGAAGGGTTTGCGTTGATTACCGGTTGCTGCGAAAATCGCCGTACCCCCCTGAGAAAACTGCGCGGCGTGCGCCTAGGGGAGCCGGCACCCGTGCGGCCGCGGACGGCTTACGGGGGTGGCTCCGGGCCGCATCCTATTCCGCGGCGTGGCGGTCGCGCCTGGACAATCCTTCAGCGATGAAACCGACCGCCGCCTCCGTCGCCATCACTGGTGCGTAACAGTTATTGATCTGCTCCAAGGTCTGGTCGTGCAGCGGCCGGGTGCTGCCGCAGGCATCGCCGACGACGACCGGCATGTAGCCCAGTTCGCGGGCGTGCCGGGTGGCCATCTCGATGCACCAGTCGGTGTGGTAGCCGGAGATCAACAATGTCCGCGTGTGCCATTGATTGAGCCACCGGTTCACCGGTGTCCCCGTGAAGACACTCCATCCCGGATAGACCAGGGTGATGTCGCCAGGCTCCATGATCGCCTTCACCTCGGGGACGAGATCGGCTTCCCAGTCCTTCTTCTCGCGGTCGCCGACATAATCCTTGTTCCAGAAATGGTATTGCACGCGATCCATTTCGTTCACGGGCTCAATTTCGCCGATGAAACGGTCGTATCGCAGCCACAGGAACGGCATGCCGACGCTGCGGGCAGCTTCGGCCAGGCGCAGCGTGTTGTACAGCGGGCCGCCTTGCTCGTTGGCGTCAACCCAGATCCGTTCGTGGGTCAGACAACCTTCGGGATTCAATATGCTGTTTTGGGAATCGGTATTGAGGAAAGCGACGTTGGAGGTTAGCAGGCCGGGAAAGTCGAGTGGCCTCCATTGTTCGTGAAGTTCCGGAACCATGTCTCTGCTGCCCACCTGTTTGAATCGATGCCGCAACGGCAGACAGTCGATTATGGGAAGCTGCTCATGTATTTGTCCAATGCAATTTAGTTCCAAAACCTAGCTAATTTCGATATAAATTGAGGCATGAAGCTCACCCACTTTCGTTATTTTGCGGCGGTCGCGGAGGAGATGAGTTTCTCCCGCGCTGGAGATAGGCTGCGTATCAGCCAGTCCGCCCTCTCGAGGCAGGTTCTTCTGATGGAAGAAGAACTCGGGGTGCGCCTGTTCGATCGCATCGGGCGGCATATCGAACTGACGGCGGCGGGGCGGGACCTCCTCGACCGCAGCAAGGCAATCCTCAATGATGTCGATGCTCTGAGTCTGCGGGCGAAGGCGCTGGCGAAGGGTTCCAGGGGAGTGCTCCGGATCGGCGCGACGCCGCAAACGATGGAAAGCGTGGTCGCGCGGTTTCTGGCGACGTTCCGCCGGCGGTCGCCCGACATCGAAATCAAGCTGGTGGAAGACGGCTCTGCGCGGCTGAGCCAGCGCCTGGAGAGTGGCGATCTGGAACTGGCGATCGCCGGACTGCCTTCGAACTCCGCGCTCGCAGGAAGGCCGTTGCTGCCCCTAAGTCTCCTGGCGGTGGTTCCGGCCGGGAGTCGCTTCGCCGGACGCTCGAGAGTCGACATCGGGGAACTGGCGTCGGAGACGATACTGCTTTTGAAACCACAATTCATGACGCGGCGTATTTTCGATGGCGTTTGTCAGGTCGCCAACATCAACCCGCAGATTCTCATAGAGAGTGACAGCCCGCATTGCCTGCTGGCGCTGGTCGAGTCGGACCAGGGGATCGCCGTGGTACCTTCGACGGTTCTGCTCGGTCCGCTTGAGGACAGGGCGATCCCGATCTGCCACGGTGATCGCCTGCTCGGCTTCAACATGTCGGTGCTGTGGGATCCGAGGCGGTTTGTGTCCCCGGCGATGAAGGTCTTCATCGAAGACCTTTACGCAGCAACACGGATCAATTTTCCGGGCAGTTCGTTCAATTTCCCCGACATGGATGTGACCGTTTCCCGGCCGCAAAGCCGAAGCGGTGGTCGTCTGCGGTCTCGGGGCGGATCGCAATAGCCCGACGGAAGGCTCGGTCCTTAGAGCGTCTAGACGGGTCGTGGATTACTTTGGTTCCGCAGGCGACCACGGCATAGCGCTCACCGCCAATCTCACCCGGCTCGTCGGCGCAGACGACGAGGTTTTCCAGCAGCCCGAGGGCGCCGATGGACGCCTTGAACACGGCGTCGGCCCGGGAATCGGGCGGCGTCTTGCAGACATTCTCGGGGGCGAGGCCGTGAAGATCACTGGGTTCGGCAGCTTCGTACTGCGAGCCGCGCCAATCCCGCCGCATCCCGCGCTTGACGACCTCTCGGACCCTGCCATAAGGGGCAGCGATGCAGCGGTATTCGATCTTTTCGCTGGCCCGGAATGCGCTGACCGGCCACCGCAACTGGCCGCAGGCCTGGCGCAGCCCGGCGCCGAAGCCGGAGTACGACGTCGTCATCGTCGGCGGCGGCGGCCACGGGCTGGCGACCGCCTACTATCTTGCGGCGGAGCACGGCGTCACCAATGTCGCGGTGCTGGAAAAGGGCTGGCTCGGTGGCGGCAACACCGGCCGCAACACCACGATCATCCGCTCCAACTATCTGTGGGACGAGAGCGCAGCGATCTACGAAAAGGCGCTGCAGCTTTATGAGGGCCTGAGCCGCGAACTGAACTTCAACATCATGCTCAGCCAACGCGGCGTCCTTAACCTGGCGCATAACGAGCACGACCTGAAGGAAATGTCGCGCCGGGTCCGCGCCATCCGCGGCAACGGCGTCGATTCGGAAATCCTGACGCCGGCTGAGATCAAGAAGCTGGTGCCGGCAATCAACATATCGAAGGACGTCCGCTATCCGATCCTCGGCGCCTCCCTGCAGCGCCGCGGCGGCATCGCGCGCCACGACGCGGTCGCCTGGGGCTTCGCGCGCGCGGCCGACGACCGCGGCGTCGATATAATCCAGAATTGCGAAGTCACCGGCATCGACCGGGACGGCGGCCGGGTGACCGGCGTCCAGACCACGCTCGGCCCCGTCAAGGCCGGCAAGGTCGGCGTCGTCGTGGCCGGCCACGCCAGCGTACTCGCAGACATGGCCGGTTTCCGCCTGCCGATCGACAGCCATCCGCTCCAGGCGATGGTCAGCGAGCCGATCAAGCCGGTGCTGGACTGCGTCGTGATGTCGAACGCCGTGCACGTCTATGTCAGCCAGTCGGACAAGGGCGAACTGGTGATCGGCGCCGGCATCGACAGCTTCAACAGCTACGCCCAGCGCGGCAGCTGGCAGATCATCGAGGGCCAGATGGGCGCGCTGGTCGAACTGTTCCCGGTCTTCTCGCGGCTGCGCCTGATGCGCAGCTGGGGCGGCATCGTCGACACCTGCCCCGACGCCAGCCCGATCCTGTCGAAAACCCCGGTTGAAGGGCTCTACTTCAACTGCGGCTGGGGCACCGGCGGCTTCAAGGCGACGCCCGGCTCCGGCTGGGCCTTCGCCCACACGATCGCGCGCGACGAACCGCATCCGCTCGCCGCGCCTTTCTCGCTCGACCGCTTCACCACCGGCGCGCTGATCGACGAGCACGGCGCGGCGGCCGTGGCGCATTAGAGGCAGGGAGAGGGGACGCATGCTGCTGATCCGGTGTCCCTATTGCGGACTGCGCGACGAGAGCGAGTTCAGTTGCGGCGGCGAAGCGGACATCGCCCGGCCGCCGGAGCCGGAAAAGCTGAGCGACGCCGAATGGGCCGACTACGTTTTCATGCGCACCAACACGAAGGGCCGGTTCAAGGAACAGTGGGTGCACACCCACGGCTGCGGCCGCTGGTTCACTCTGGTGCGCCATACGGTGAGTCATGAGCATGGCGAGACCGGCGTGTTCGGCGGCGTCGCGCCGGAGGCGGACGGGTGAGCGGGCCGCAATTCCGCTTGTCCGCCGGCGGCCGGATCGACCGGGCCGCGGCGCTCGGCTTTTCGTTCAACGGCGAAAGTTTCACCGGCTACGCTGGCGATACTCTGGCTTCGGCCCTGCTGGCCTATGGCGCCTTTCCACTCGCCCGCAGCTTCAAATACCATCGTCCGCGGGGGATCCACGCCGCGGGCGCGGAGGAGCCTAATGCGCTGGTCCAACTCGAGTCCGGCGCGCGCAGTCAGCCCAACCTGCGCGCGACCCAGATCGAGCTCTACGGCGGCCTGACCGCTTCGAGCGTCAACGCCTGGCCGTCGGTCGATTTCGACCTGATGCGGGTCAACGACTGGCTCTCGCCCCTCTTTCCGTCGGGCTTCTACTACAAGACCTTCATGGGCGCCGGCATCGGCGCCGGGCGCTGGTGGAAACTGTTCGAGCCTTTCATCCGGCGCGCCGCCGGTTTCGGCCGGGCCCCGGCGGGGCCGGACCCGGACCGCTACGAGCGCATGAACGCCCATTGCGACGTGCTTGTCGTCGGCGGCGGCCCGGCCGGCCTCTCGGCAGCGCTGGCGGCGGCGAGCCGGGGGAGCCGGGTCATCCTCGCCGACGAACAGGCCGAGCCGGGCGGTGACCTGTTGGCCGGCGACCGCGGCATTGACGGTGCGCCGGCGATGGACTGGACCGCGACCGCAATGGAGACGCTCGGCGCGGCGCCGGACGTGACGGTTCTCACGCGCACAACGGTTGCCGGATTGTATGACGACAATTTCGCGACTGCCGTCGAAAGCGTCGGCGACCATTTCGGGCCGGACGCGCCGGCGCATCTGCCGCGGCTGCGCTTGTGGCGCATCCGGGCCCGGCAGATCGTGCTGGCGACCGGTGCCCACGAACGGCCCTACGCCTTCGCCAACATCGACACGCCGGGCGTGATGCTGGGCAACGCGGTCCGGCACTATGCCGGGCGCTACGCCGTGGTCCCGGGGCGGCAGGTCCTGCTGGGAACCAACAACGATTCAGCGTATCGCACCGCCCTCTTGCTGGCGCAGGCCGGCATTGCCGTGACCCTGGCCGACGCCCGCGAATCGCCTCCGGCCGCGCTGGCGGAGGCGGTCCGCAGCGCCGGGATCGACCTCGAAACGGGATGCGCAATTGCGGCGGTCGCGGGCGACAGGCGCATTCGCGGCGCGAAGATCGCTCCGGTTCGGGCGGACGGTGAAATCGCAGGCTCTCCAAGTCCGGTCGACGCCGATCTGGTCGGCGTATCCGGCGGCTGGAATCCGGCCCTCCATCTGGCTTCTCATCGCGGGGCACGGCCGGTCTGGAACGAGGCGCACGCCTGTTTCGTACCGGACGACCTGAGTGCGCTCGGCGTTCGGGCTGCTGGCGCGGTAACCGGCGCGGGCGCGCTCGCGGAGTGCCTGGAACAGGGCTATGCCGCAGGCCGGGATGCGGCCCGGGCAGCCGGCCGGACGAAACGCATCCGCAAGCCGGTGCTGAAAACCGACGACGGCGCGGCCGGCGCGCCGATCCAACCCCTCTGGGCCGTCACCGCCCGCCAGCCCGGCGACCGGAGGGGCAAGGCGTTCGTCGATTTGCAGAACGACGTGACGGTAAAGGACGTCGCTCTTGCGGCGCGCGAGAACTACCGCTCGGTCGAGCATCTCAAGCGCTACACCACGCTCGGCATGGGCACCGACCAGGGCAAGACCGCCAACGTGACCGGCCTGGCGCTTATGGGCATGGAGACCGGCCGGTCGCCGGACGCTGTCGGCACCACGACCTTCCGCCCGCCCTACACGCCGATCCCGTTCGGCGCGCTCGCCGGGCGGGACCGCGGCGCGCTGTTCGACCCGGTGCGCGAGACGCCGATGTTCGACTGGCACGAAGCCAACGGCGCGGTCTTCGAGGATGTCGGCCAGTGGAAGCGGCCATACGCCTACCGGCGGGCCGGAGAATCGCTGGAACAGGCGATCGACCGCGAGGTCTCGGCCGTGCGTAACGCGGTCGGCGTCATGGACGCTTCGACGCTCGGCAAGATCGACCTCAAGGGGCCGGACGTGGTTACGCTGCTGAACCGCGTCTACACCAACGACTGGGAGACGCTGAAGGTCGGCCGCGCCCGCTACGGCCTGATGTGCCACGAAGACGGCATGATCTTCGACGACGGCGTGACCGCGCGGCTCGCCGACGACCATTATGTGATGACCACGACGACCGGCAACGCCGCCACAGTGCTGAACTGGCTCGAATTGTGGCTGCAGACCGAATGGCCGGATCTTCGGGTGTTTGCGACCTCGGTAACGGAAGCCTGGGCGACCGCGACCGTCGCGGGGCCGGAAGCGCGCAACCTGGTGACGGGCCTGGACAGCGACATCGACTGGTCGGACGAGGCGTTTCCCCATATGGCGGTCAGGACCGGCGCCATACTCGGTGCGCCGGCCCGTATCTTCCGGGTCAGTTTCAGCGGCGAGGCCTCTTACGAGATCAACGTACCGGCGCATTACGGCCTTGCGCTCTGGCAGGCGCTGATCAGCGGCGGCGCAACACCCTACGGCACCGAAGCCATGCACGTCCTGCGCGCGGAAAAGGGCTTCATTATCGTCGGGCAGGAAACCGACGGCACGGTGACGCCCCAGGATGTCGGCATGGGCTGGGCCGTCAGCAAGCGCAAGGACTTCATCGGCAAACGCTCCTACAGCCGGCCCGACACGGCGCGGCCCGACCGCAAGCACCTGGTCGGCCTGCTGCCGCTGGACAGCGGGACGGTGCTGCCGGAGGGCGGGCAGATCGTCAACGATCCGTCCCAGGAACCGCCGGTGACGATGCTCGGGCATGTCACCTCCAGCTACCGGTCGCCGAGCCTGAACGGCGGCTTTGCGCTCGCCCTGCTCAAGAACGGCCGCAACCGCACGGGCGATACCGTCCATGTCCTGAAGCTGGAAGAGGGCGCAGACGCCGCGCGGGTCGTCGACCCGGTCTTCTACGACCGTGACGGAGGACGCTTGCGTGGCTGAGCCGCTCGCCCCGATCCATCCGCTCGCCCTTCCGGCACGGGAACGGGGGCCGGACCCGGCTGCCGTTGTCCTGACGGCCGGGCCGCCGATGGTCCTGCTTGATCTGCGCTGCCGCGACCGCGCATCGCTCGATGGCTTCCTGAAGAAGCCGGCGGGGCTGGTCTCGCCACCGGTTGCGCGGGCGGTATCGGGCGCCCGCGGCACGCTGTTCCGCTTCGGGCCGGACTGGTGGCAGCTGCGCTGCGCCGATCGCAAGCTTGCCGACCGGCTCTTGCAGACCGACGCGGGCGGCCCGGTCGGCGCGACCGACATTTCCGACGCCTGGCTCGCCATCGGCGTTTCCGGGCCGCGGGCACGCGAGGTTCTCGCCAAGGCGGCGACCGTCGACCTGCACCCGGACGCTTTCCCGGCCGGGTCCGCGGCGCGCACGCTGTTCGGCCGGGTCACGGTCGTCATCGCGCGTCTCGAAGACGGAGAACCGGCGGTCTTCGACGTGACCGTCAGCCGGTCCAATGCGCGTTTCCTCTGGAATTGGCTGGCCGATGCGGCCCGGGAATACGGCTTCACCCTGAAACCGGCCGCGGGCGATGGCGCCTGAAACGGAATCACCGGGCGAGCGGCTGTTTGGTCGCGACAGGCGGCGGCTTTCGCGCCTCGACCGGACGCGCCCGATCGGTTAGTCACCTCTCCATCGGACAGAAACGATATCGACCGGACCGGCTGGAACCCTAGGTTTCTTCGATGACGGATGTCCCCCGCCAGGCCGCCAAGACGGGGCGGCGCAAAGCACGCCCGACGCCCAAGGGCCGCCAGGTCGATCCGGCAGCGCTCGACCGGGTTCGGACGCTGCTCGGCGATGCGCCGCGCCGGCGCGACCTGCTGATCGAGCACCTGCACCTGATTCAGGATGCGTATGGCCACCTGTCGGCGGCCCATCTCGCGGCGCTCGCCCAGGAGATGAAGCTGGCCCAGACCGAGGTCTACGAGGTCGCGACCTTCTATGCCCATTTCGACGTGGTGAAGGAGGAGGAGACGCCGCCGCCGGCCCTCACCGTCCGGGTGTGTGACAGCATCAGCTGCATGATCGCGGGCGCGGACGACCTGATAGAAGCGCTGGATGCCGGCGTGGACCCGGCCGCGGTGCGCATCGTGCGCGCACCCTGCATGGGCCGCTGCGAGTCCGCGCCGGTCGCCGAAGTCGGCCACAACCATGTCGTCGATGCCACCGTCGAGACCGTCGAGGCGGCCATCCGCGCTGGCGACACCCACCCGGCCGTGCCGCCCTATCAGGACCTGGCGGCCTATCGGGCGCAGGGCGGCTACCGCCTGTTGGAAGATTGCCTGGACGGCCGGCGCACGCCGGATGAGATCATCGAGATCCTGAGCGATGCCGGGCTGCGTGGCCTGGGCGGCGCCGGGTTCCCGACCGGGCAGAAGTGGCGCTTTGTGCGCGCTGAGCCGGGTCCGCGCCTGATGGCGGTCAATGCGGACGAGGGCGAGCCCGGCACGTTCAAGGACCGCTACTATCTGGACACCGAACCGCACAAGGTGCTTGAGGGCATGCTGGTCGCCGCCTGGGCGGTCGAGGCGGAAGCGGTCTATTTCTACCTGCGCGACGAATATCCCCAGGACCGCGAGATCCTGCTGGCCGAGATCGCCGCGCTTGAAGCGGCCGGGTTGGCGCCGCACACCGAAATCCATCTGCGGCGCGGCGCCGGCGCCTATATCTGCGGCGAAGAATCGGCGATGATCGAATCGATCGAGGGCATGCGCGGCCTGCCGCGGCACCGCCCGCCCTATGTCTCGCAGAACGGGATTTTCGGCCGGCCGACCCTGGTCAACAATGTCGAGACCCTGTACTGGATTCGGGTCATCGTCGAGAAGGGCGCGGACTGGTTCGCCGGTCACGGCCGCAACGGCGGCAAGGGCCTGCGCAGCTATTCCGTCTCGGGCCGGGTGAAGGAACCCGGCGTCAAGCTGACACCCGCCGGCATAACGCTTACCGAACTGATCGACGAATATTGCGGCGGCATGGCCGAGGGCCACACGCTGAAAGGCTATCTGCCCGGCGGCGCGTCGGGCGGCATCCTGCCGGCGTCGATGGCAGACCAGCCGCTCGAATTCGGCGTGCTGGAGAAATTCGGCTCCTTCGTCGGCTCCCACGCCGTGGTTGTACTGTCCGATAAGGACGACATGAAAGCCTGCGCGCTCAACCTGATGCAGTTCTTCGAAGACGAGAGCTGCGGTCAGTGCACGCCCTGCCGGGTTGGCACCGAAAAGGCGGTCAAGCTGATGCAGCGCGACAGTTGGGACGAGCCGCTATTGCAGGAACTGTCGGCGGCCATGACCGACGCCTCGATCTGCGGCCTCGGCCAGGCGGCGGCCAACCCGCTGCTGTCGATCTTCCGGCATTTCCCGGACGAATCGACGACCTGAGCGCCACCGGCCGGCACCTGTGGTCCGGCGCGTGCTTTCGAATTCTCAAGAACTCGTGAAGTCGATACGGGGTCGTGCCGGCCGAGGCCGACCGGTGCGCTGAAGGCCACGCTGCGCCTCAAAAAAATCCGCCGTCCGCCGGGCATCGGAAAGTTGCCGCCGGCTTCGCCGGCTCATGTCCGTCGGGAACGATATTGACGCCCCTTCGATGACATGATGGGCTTTCCGCGATCTGGACCGGTAGTGCCACGGGCGCAGGCGTTGGCATCCGAGAGGCCTGCGCCGTGGCTTTCTTTCCCGGCGCAAATTGCGGGAGAGACGGCATGGACCGGATTAACTCAATCATCGATTCCATCAACGCCTTCGCCTGGGGCCCGCCGATGCTCGGCATCCTCGGCGTGACCGGGCTGCTGCTGACGCTGGGCCTGGTGTTCATGCCGTGGCGGAAGGTCGGCTATGGCTTCCGGCTGCTGTTCGACAAGAACCAGGCAGTCGGAGAGGGTGAGGTCAAGCCCTTCAACGCGCTGATGACGGCGCTGTCCGCGACCGTCGGAACGGGGAATATCGCCGGCGTCGCCACTGCGATTGCATTGGGCGGACCGGGCGCCATCTTCTACATGTGGCTGATCGCGCTGTTCGGCATGGCCACAAAATACGCCGAAGCGGTGTGCGCGGTCACCTACCGCGAGGTCGACGCGACGGGCAAGTATGTCGGCGGGCCGATGTACTATCTGCGCAACGGCGTCGGCGAATTCGCTCCCGAGCTCGGCAAGTGGCTGGGAATCGCATTCGCAGTTTTCGGAGCGGTCGCCGCGTTCGGAATCGGCAATGCGGTGCAGGTCAACTCCATGGCGGCCGTGCTGATCGACAGCTTCGGGGTGCCGACATGGGTGACCGGGGTGGTCGTCGCGGCGCTGGTAGGCATCGTCGTCATCGGCGGAATCCGGCGGATCGGCGATGTCGCAGGCAAGCTGGTGCCGGCGATGATCGTGCTCTATCTGGGCGCGGCGTTGCTGATCCTCGCCATCAACGTCACCGCGATCCCGGACGCGATCGGCATGATCTTCACCTATGCCTTCACGCCGGCCGCCGCGACGGGCGGCTTTGCCGGGGCGGCTGTCGCCGCCGCGATCCGCTTCGGGATCGCGCGCGGGGTGTTCTCGAACGAGGCCGGCCTGGGCTCGGCCGCCATCGCGCACGCGGCGGCGCAGACCAACAGCCCGGTGCGCCAGGGCCTCATCGCCATGCTCGGCACCTTCATCGACACCATCATCGTGTGCACGATGACGGCGCTGGTGATCCTGACCTCCGGGGCGTGGACGATGACCGGCTCGGACGGCGGCGGGCTGACCGGCGCGGTGCTGACCTCGACCGGTTTCCAGGCCTCCATAGCCGGCGGCCAGTATATCGTGACCATCGCGCTGGCGGTGTTCGCGTTCACCACCATTCTCGGCTGGTCCTATTACGGCGAACGGTGCTGGCAATACCTGTTCAGGGAGAAGAGTCTGTTCATATACCGCGGGTTATGGGTGGCCGCTGCGCTCGCCTTCGCCAACGTCAAGGTGGATCTGGTGTGGAACCTGTCGGACACCCTTAACGGGCTGATGGCAATCCCCAACCTGATCGGGCTGTTGCTGCTGGCGCCCATGGTCTTCAAGGTCACGCGGGAGTATTTCGACGATATCGGCAAACCGCTCGGGTAACGCGGCGGCGCTGCGTGCGCCGCCTCCCGGTGTCGTTCCGCGTCGGTAATTGACTCCATAGCGGCGAGCGGAATCGTTATGTAGTCATGCCGGTCGGCGCTAAGCCGGCGCGCCGAACAACACACGGGACGATCCGCCATGATCCCGAACCAGCTTCCCTCGCTGAATTTCGACCTCGGCGAAACCGCAGACATGATCCGCGACTCGGTGATGACCTTTGCGTCGGACCATGTCGCGCCGCTGGCGGCGGAGATTGACCGCACCGACAGCTTTCCGCGCCATCTGTGGCCGATGATGGGCGATCTGGGCCTGCACGGCATCACGGTGGAGGAGGAATACGGCGGCGCGGGCATGGGCTATCTCGAACATGCCGTGGCGGTCGAGGAAGTCAGCCGCGCCTCGGGTTCCGTGGGCCTGAGCTACGGTGCCCATTCCAACCTGTGCGTCAACCAGATACGGCGCTGCGCCAACGAGGAGCAGAAGCGCCGTTACCTGCCGAAACTGATCTCCGGCGAGCATGTCGGCGCGCTCGCCATGTCGGAGCCGGGCGCGGGCTCGGACGTGGTCTCGATGCGCACCCGCGCCGACCGCAAGGGCGACCGCTTCGTGCTCAACGGCTCGAAAATGTGGATCACCAATTTCGAGGAGGCCGACACGCTGGTCGTCTACGCCAAGACCGACCCGGAGGCCGGCCCGCGCGGCATCACCGCCTTCCTGATCGAGAAGGGCTTCGCGGGATTCTCGACCTCCCAGAAGCTCGACAAGCTCGGCATGCGCGGCTCGCCGACCGGCGAACTCGTCTTCCAGGACTGCGAGGTGCCGGAGGAGAATGTCGTCGGCGAGGTCAACGAGGGCGTCCACGTCCTGATGTCGGGCCTGGACTATGAGCGCGCCGTGCTCGCCGCCGGGGCGCTCGGCATCATGCAGGCCTGCATGGATGTCGTCGTGCCCTACATCCACGAGCGCAAGCAGTTCGGCCGGCCGATCGGCGAGTTCCAGCTCATGCAGGGCAAGATTGCCGACATGTACACGACGATGAATGCGTCCAAGGCTTACGTCTATTCCGTGGCGAAGGCCTGCGACCGCGGCGAGACCACCCGCAAGGATGCCGCCGGCGCCATCCTCTACGCCGCGGAGAAGGCGACCTGGATGGCGCTGGAGGCGGTCCAGGCCCTAGGCGGCAACGGCTATATCAACGAATACCCGACCGGCCGCCTGCTGCGCGACGCCAAGCTCTACGAGATCGGCGCCGGCACCAGCGAGATCCGCCGCATGCTGATCGGCCGGGAGCTGTTCGAGGAGACGGCGTAGGGCGCCGTTACAGTTCGCCCTTTTCCTCCAGCACCTTGCGGGCGACGCGGAAGCATTCGAGGGCCTGGGGCACGCCGCAATAAATGCCGACGACGTGGCACGCCGCGCGGATCTGCTCCCTGGTGACGCCGTTGCCGAGCGCGCCCCGGCAATGGGTCTCCCACTCGGTCATCTTGCCGAGCGCGCCGATCATGGCGAGGTTCATCAGCGAGCGGGTCTTGGGGTCGATAGCGTCGTCGCCCCAGCCGAAGCCCCAGCACCAGGCGGTCATCGCCTCCTGGAACGGCCGGGTGAAATCGTCGGCATTGTCCAGCGCTTTCTGCACATACTCCGCGCCGAGGGTCGCCCGGCGCTGCGCCAGGCCGGTCTCGAACAGATCCTGATCCATGGTTTCTCCTGGGTTGGGTTGAATGTCGGGCCCGTTACACGTCCTCTTTGTCCGCCAGCGCGGCCAGAACCCGTTCCGGCGTGAGCGGCAGTTCGGTCAGGCGGACGCCGACGGCGTCGTAGATCGCGTTGGCGATCGCACTGGCGACCGGCAGCATGCCGCCTTCGCCCATGCCCTTGGCGCCGAACGGGCCGGGCCCGTGGCCCTGTTCCTGGGTGACGGAGCGGAAATCCGCCGGCAGGTCGTCGGCGAGCGGCACCCGATAGGTCAGCGCGTCGCCGTTCACCAGCCGCGGGCCGTCGTAGATCATGCGCTCGAACAGGGCCTGGGACAGGCCCATCAGGGCGGCGCCCTCGTCCTGGCCGCGGCAGGCCAGGGGATGGATCGCACGGCCGGCATCGCCGGTCACGAACAGCTTCTCGACCGTGACCAGGCCGGTCTCGGTATCGACGGCGACCTGGGCGCCGCCCCAGCCGATCTCCCAGAACACGCAGGGCGCTTCGAGCGGTGCGGCGTGGCTGTTCTCCGCCTTGTGGAAACCCTCGCCGACGAATTCCCAGCCGGTGCCGCCGAAATGGCCCATGACCATCGGCGCGAGCGGATGGGCCTCGTTGCCCCGGCGGATTTCCCAGTCCTGCAAATTCAACTCTTCGGCCGGGCAGTCCAGCATGTCCGCGGCGAAATCGAGGATCTGCCGGCGCGCGGCCAGCGCCGCCCGGTCGACCGCCTGGCCCATCACCGAGATCGCCGAACTGGCGTTGGTGCCCTGGTCGAAGGGCGAGTGGTCGGTATCGACCGGCATGTAGCGGACCCGGGAACGGTCGGCGCCGAGACGTTCGGCGACCACGGCGGAAAGCGCCGTGTGCGCGCCCTGGCCGATCTCGGCGGTGCCGCATTGCAGGAAGATGTCGCCGTTGGTCGAGACCTTGACCCGGGCGAGCGCCGGCTTGTTGACCCCGCCGCCGTCCTTGAAGCCGATGGCGAGGCCCATGCCCCGCTTGACCGGTCCGTCGTCTCGCAATTCGCCCCGCCGGCGGTAGCCCAGTTCGCGCACGACCAGGTCGAGGCCTTCGCGCAGGTCGCTGTCCATGCCGCTCTCGCCGGGCACGAAGGGCTCGCCCAGGTCGATCAGGTTCTTCCGCCGCATCTCATACGGGTCGATGCCGAGCCGATGCGCGATCATGTCGATCTGGGATTCGCAGGCCCAGCTGGTCTGGGTGCCGCCGAAGCCGCGGAACGGGCCGGCCGGCGCCGTGTTGGTCATCACGCAGTAGCAGTCGGTCTTGATATGCCGGTAGCGGTAGGGGCCGGGAATGCGGTAGCCGGCCTTCTCGGCGACCAGCGGGCTGCCGTCGGAATAGGCGCCGGAATCGAGCAGGATCTCGCTTTCCCGGGCGACCAGCGTGCCGTCCGCCATGACGCCGGTCTTCACCTTCAGGATCGCGGCGTGCTGGGTGTTGGTGAGGAAGCCTTCCTCCAGGGTCAGGCAGAAGCGCACCGGCCGTCCGGCGAGGCGGGAGAGGGCGAGCGCCACCGGCTCGGTCTTGCAGCCGTTCTTGCTGCCGAAGCCGCCGCCGATATAAGGCACGCGCACCGTGATCCGGTTCTCGGCGATGCCGAAGATGCGGGCGATCTCCTTGCGTACGGGAAACGGGTTCTGGCAGCTCGTCCACAGCTCGATCCGGTCCTCGTGCGCCCAGTCGGCGACGCAGACGAAGGGCTCCAGGTGGAAGTGGTGCATGCGCGAGAAATGGAACACGTCCTCGAAGACGTGATCGCATTCGGCGAAGGCGTCGGCGGGGCCGGTCTCGTAGGAGAAGCGGTAGCAGACGTTCTTGCGCGGCCGCAGTTCGCCCGAGGCGCCGGTACCGTATTTCGGTACGATGCCGATGGGCGGTTCCTCGAACAGTTCCGGGGCGTCGGGGTCCGAGGCGCGTTCGATATCGGTGACGGCGGGCAACGGCTCGTACTCGACGCGGATCGCCGCGAGCGCCCGGTTGGCCGTGCCCTCGTCTTCGGCGGCGACGGCGGCGACGATGTCGCCCTCGTAGCGCACCTTGTCGGTCGCGACGATCGGCTGGTCCTTGATGAAATAGCCGTAGACCGGCATCGGGATCGCCGCGGTCTCGTTCCGGGTCAGCACGGCGTGGACCCCCGGCATGGCGCGCGCCGCCGAAGCGTCGATTGACCGGATGCGGGCGTGGCCGTGCGGGCTGCGCAACACCTTCGCGTGCAGCATGCCCGGCAGGTCGATATCGGTCGTGTAGGCCGCCCGGCCCGACACCTTCTCGGCGGCGTCGACGCGCCGGTCCGTCCGGCCGATATTGCGCAGCGGCAATTCGGTCATGGGGCCGTCTCCCGTTTACGCCGCGCGGCGTCGCGCACCGCCTCCAGGATCAGGCTGTAGCCCGTGCAGCGGCAAATGTTGGAGCTGATCCAGTCGCGAATCGTCGCCTCGTCCGGGTCCGGATCGCAGGCGAGCAGCGCCTCGGTGAGCAGGATCATGCCGGCGGTGCAGAAGCCGCACTGAAAGGCAGAGTTGTCGGCGAAGGCGGCCTGCACGGGGCTCAATTCGCCATCGTCGGCCAGTCCTTCGATGGTGTTGACCGCACTGCCCGCGACCTCGAAGGCAAAGACCGAACAGCTTGCGCGCGGCACATCGTCGACCAGGACCGTGCAGGCGCCGCACACCGCGCGTTCGCAGGCCAGCCTGGTGCCGCGCCCGTCCCGCCGTTCGCGCAGCAGGTCGGCCAAGGTGGTCGACGTGGTCGTCGCGGCATCGACCGGCGCCCCGTTCAGGGTGAAGGAGACGTCGAAGCGGGGGTCGAGGCGGTCAGGCACGGGCCGCCTCCATCCGGCTAAGTTGCCGGGCAAGGATCGCAGCACCGGCCCGGCGCAGCCAGGCGTTACCGCTCGCCGGGTCGGCGAAATCGGTCGGCAGAGCCTCGAACGCCGCTGCTGCGATGGCCTTGGCGCCCGTCCCGGCTCCCGTCCCTGCCAGGTCGAGATCAAGCGCGACCGGCCGCAGATATTCGGTGGCGATGACGGCCCGGCCGCACGGCTTGCCGGCGCCGTCGCGCCACGTAGCGAGCGCCTGGGTCATCAGCGGGCGCAGAGAGCGGTCGTAATCGAGCCGCAGATCCGTGGCGAGCGGGATCGACAGGCGCGTCAGCAGCGACCGCGGCGGCTCCGCCCGGTCCCAGATTTCCGCCGATGTCAGCCCGGCCGCGCCCTCGCCCGAAACGAAGCGCGCCGTGCCGCCGAGTGCGGTCAGCAGGATCGACAATTCATAGCGGGTGTGGCGCGCCATCAGGTTGCCGCCGGCGGTGCCGCTCAGGCGGATGCGCATTTTGCCGAGCTTCGACCAGGCCTCGGCCAGGCCCGGAATCGCCGCCGTCGCGTCCGACGCCGCTCCTTCCGCGTGGGTCGTCAGCGCGCCGATGGACAGCGTGTCTCCCTCGACGCGCACGCCGCGCAGTTCGCCGAGCCGCTTCAGCCAGATCAGCGTGCCGATCGGCTTGCCCTCGCGCACCGCGCCGCAAAGGTCCGTGCCGCCGGCATAGGGTACCGGCCCCTCTGCGTCGGCCATCGCCGCGACCGCCTCGTCCACGCTTTCCGGGGCGATCACCGGAAAGGGCGGGATGTCCCGGTAGGAAGTGGCGATCAGCCCGGACTGGGCGACTTCATACATGCGCGCGGCAATCCTTCCGAATTCGGGGTCCGAGGAGCGCCGGCAACGCTATCCGCTCGTCCGCGGCCTGTCACCCTGAACCTGTTTCCGGGCCGGTTACTCGCCCTGCAGACGCGGCGCGAAGGTTCCGCGCTTGCGCCTGTAGACGTGCCGCGCCACGATGCGTGCGATTTTCCGACCGACGGCCATGCCCGGCCCCTGGAGGACCGATGGAGCTCGCATCCCGGCGCTACGATGTCGCCGATGTCGTGGCGGCGCAGGAATTCTACCACAGCCGGGGCTGGACCGACGGCCTGCCGGTCGTGCCGCCGACGGCGGAGGCCGTCGAAGCATGCCTGGAATGGGCGATGCTCGCGCCGGACCATCTGGTCGGCATCGAGCCGGTGCGCGCCCGCGCGCTGACCGCCGAGAAGCTGGCGGTCAACGCCGTCATGGCCGGCTGCCTGCCGATGCATTTCCCGGTCGTCGTGGCGGCATTCACGGCAATGCTCCAGGAACCCTTCCTGCTGCACGGCGCGACCGCCAGCACGGGCGGCTGCGCCGTGCTGGTCATCGTCAACGGGCCGATCGCCGCCGAGATCGGTATGGACCCGACCTTCAATGCGCTGGCATCGAGCGACCGCGCCTCGACGGTTATCGGCCGGGCGGTCCGCCTGTGCCTGATCAACCTGCTCGATGTCCGGCCCGGCGCCATCGACCGCTCGTCGCTCGGCCATCCGGGCAAGTTCAGCTATTGCCTGGCCGAGGACGAGGCTGGTTCGGACTGGCTGCCGCTTGCCGACGAGCGCGGCGTGCCGCCCGGCGCGTCCAGCGTCACGGTCATGGCGGCCGGCGCGCCGCGTCAGCTGATGAACGAATGGACCACGGTTCCGGAAGAAATTCTTGATACCTACGCAGCCGAAATGCGCGCCAACATGCGCCATTACTCAATCTGGCCCGGCAACTACGCGATCGTCGTCCCGCCGCAGCTGCGCGCCCATTTCAACGCCGCCGGCTGGTCCAAGGCCGATATCCGTGCCTGCATTTTTGAGAAGGCGCGCATCCGACGGGCCGAGTGGGCCGAGTGCGGCAAAGCGGCCGTGGTGCGCGACCGGGGCGATCGGGAATATGCCGCCCTGACCGCGCCGGAGGACCTGCTGGTGGTCGCCGCCGGCGGCCCGGCGGGCGGCTTCGGCGCCGTTATCCCGCCCTGGCTGGGCGACAAGAGCCGGGCGGTGACCGTCGCCATCGGCGCCTGCGTCGATTGCGAAATACCCTGACCGGCCAGCCCGGAGGCGAAGAGAAGATGCAGCTACTCGACCCGTCGCACGAGGAAGGCGCAACGGCGTTCGCGCCGGCAGCCCGGCTTGCCGCGCTCGAGGGCGCGATCGTCGGGGTGATCTCCAACGGCAAGGAAGGCACAAAAGGCTTCTTCTCGGCCTTCGAGACGGAACTCCGGCAGCGCTACGGCGTCGCGCAGGTCGTGCTGCGCACCAAGTCCAACTTCAGCGCGCCGGCGGACGCGGCGCTGATGGACGAGGCGAAGCGCTGGCACGCGCTGGTCGCCGGGGTCGGCGACTGAGGCAGCTGCTCGTCGTGCAGTTTGCACGATGCGGTTGCCGGAGAACGCCTCGGGATTCCCTCCGCCGGCATCATGACGGAATCCTTCGTCAGCGCGGCCGAATTGATGGCCCGTGTGCTCGGTGCCGACGGCTACCCCTTCGTCGTGATCGAACACCCGATCAGCAGCGCCGACGGTCCGGCGCTCGCCGACCGGGCGCAGCGCGCCGCCGCCGATTGTGCGGGGCTGCTTACCGGCGCGGACGCCTAGCGGCGGCTGGTCCTGAATTCCCGGCGCCGCCGGTCGCCGGTCCGGTGGCACCGCGCCGAACAACAGTCGAGAAGCAAGATCGGAGACCGGCAGGCAAAACCGGCAATCAAGATCGGCAAAATATCTTGCCAGTGATATATAAAATGCTTATTTATTTGAATATTCTTGCAAATAGAGATCGGCAACATATATGCTCGAAACACCCGGCAGGATCGAACCGTGCCTGTTCGAGGAGCATATTCCGGCCGAACTGGCCGACCTCGCGGTAGAGGTCGAACGGGCCGCGCACGGCCTGGGAACCGGCCTGCATCCGGGCAGCGCCGCGGAACTGGCCGGCCTCGTGCGGCTGATGAACTGCTATTATTCCAACCTGATCGAAGGCCACAACACCCGGCCGCACGATATCGAACGCGCCCTTGCCGGCGCCGAACTCGACGAAGAAACCCGCCCTCTGGCGCTCGAAGCGCGCGCCCACGTCATCGTCCAGCAACGGATAGACGAGGTGCACCTGGCGGGAGAGCTGCCATCGCCGACCTCGGTGGCGTTTCTCGCCTGGATCCACGGGGCATTCTACGGGGAGATGCCGGAAGAATTCCGGTTCGTCGAACACCCGGACGGCCGGCGAGAGGAGATCGTGCCGGGCCGCATGCGCCGGGACGGCGACGCAGAGGTTGCGGTCGGCCGGCACCGGCCGCCCTCGTCCGACCGCGTCCCGGACTTCATGGCGTATTTCGAGCGGCGTTTCGGGTCCGCCGAGGGGTCGGCCAGCGGCCGGATCATCGCGATCGCCGCGGCGCATCATCGGTTGAACTACATCCACCCCTTTCCGGACGGGAACGGGCGTGTCAGCCGCCTGATGTCGCACGCCATGGCACTGAACGCGGGGATCGGCGCCCAGGGCCTGTGGTCGATTTCGCGCGGGCTGGCCCGCGGTCTCGAAGACCGGGGCGAGTACAGGCGGATGATGGATCATGCCGACAGCGAACGCCGGGGCGACCGCGACGGGCGCGGCAACCTCTCCGAAGCGGCGCTTCGGGAATTTAGCATCTGGTTCCTGAAGGTGATGCTCGACCAGATCGCCTTTTCGACGAAGCTCTTCGATCTGGCCGGGCTGGAGCGTCGGTATCGCCGCCTTGTCGCGGACGTCGTCGACGACAGGCGGGCGCCGGCCCTCGCGGCTGCCGTGCTGCACAACGGCGAACTGGAGCGGGGTCGGGCGGGCATCGCCCTCGACACCTCGGAGCGAACAGCCCGGAATACGCTGCGGAAACTCGTCGAGGCCGGATTTCTGGCCTCTGCATCGCCGAAGACGCCGGTGCGCCCGTCGTTCCCGCTCGACTATCGCGAGCGGCTATTCCCGAACCTGTTTGCAGATATCGATCCATCGTAGCGGCGGGCCCGGCCGGCCTCGCTTCACGGCCCTGGGCGCCGGAACAAATCCGGGGCGGGATGATCGGTCGGGCCGAATATCAACGAAAGAGCAGCGTTAGCAATATCCACCGGCTTCGTCCCGCCGTCGCAGGAAAGGACACAAATCCCGATCTTTCCCGGAAAAAACGTAAGAACCCCGCCGCTTGCGACGCCGGCTTCGGGTTGAAGCGGGCGTGAAGTCAGACGGGGTTCAGCGCCTTTGCGCGTAACGGTCTCTCGGACCGATCACAGCGACTCAGCTTGTAGAGTCGCGCAAATTTACTGGATGTTCTTTCGGGAGCGGGCCGTATCGTCCGTCGACCGGTTCGGGGTGTCGACGGAGCCGACGGCCCGGAAGTTCGTCCGGTGGATCGTTCGTCATACGGCGCCTCCTCGACAGGGTGTCACCGCGCTGCCGCATCGACAGCTGGCGAACAGTGTCAACCCGCACCGGTTATCAGTCAAATCACGATTTTTCCTTTTCCAGCGCGTCGTGCAGGTTTTCGAGCGTCTCGTACAGGGCGTCGACCCGGTCCTTGCCGAACGCGTCCTCGATGGCGCGGTACTGGGCTTCCGAATACGGCGCCCGACGTTCGAGCAGCGCGCGGCCTTCCGGCGAAATGGCGACAAGAGTCCTGCGCTGGTCGGACGGCGCGGGGCGGCGCGAGACCAGACCGGTCGATTCAAGATGCTTCAGGATGCGGCTGAGGCTGGGGGTCAGCAGGCAGCACAGGTGGGCCAGCGCGCCGGTCTCGACCTCGCCGCGGTCATGGAGGGCGCGCAGCACCCGCCATTGCTGCTCCGTAATGCCGAAATCGCGCAGCGACGGCCGGAACCGGTCCATCACCGCTTCGCGCGCCCTGAGCAGCGCCATCGGCAGCGAGCGGGAAAAATCCCGCATCGGCGGATCGGGAAGACCGTCGCCGTTCATCCGCCGAACCGGGCGGGCGGACTCTCGTCGTCCGCGACCCTGTTGGCAAGGGTGCCGATGCCCGCCGCCTCGACCTCCACCATGTCTCCGGGCACCAGCCATTTCGGCGGGTCGAAGAAGGCGCCGGCGCCGGTCGGCGTGCCGGTGGAAATCACGTCGCCCGGTTTCAGCGCCGTGAAGGCCGAAACGTAGGCGATCAGATAGCGGAAGCCGAAGATCATGTTGGCGGTGGTATCGTCCTGCCGGACCTCGCCGTTCACCCGCGTCGTGACGCGCAGATCGTCATAACCGTCGAATTCGTCGGCCGTCACCATCCAGGGGCCGGCGGCGCCGGATTGCTCAAAATTCTTGCCTTGGGTGATGTTGAACTTGCCGTGGCGCATCCAGTCGCGGACCGAACCTTCGTTGATGCAGGTCAGGCCGGCGATATGGTCTTCGGCCCGGTCCTGCGGAATGCGCCGGCCCGGCTTGCCGATGACGATGGCGATCTCGCCCTCATAGTCGAACTGTTCGGATTCCGGCGGCCGCAGGACCGGCTGGCCGTGACCGGTCAGCGACCCCGGCGTGCGCATGAAGACGTTGGGATATTTCGCCTGCGCCGACCTGTCGACATATTCGTCGTCCCGGTTTGCGTAGTTCACGCCGATGCACACCGTCTTGTCCGGGTCGGGAATTGGCGGCAGGAAGGCGATATCCTCCAGCGCATAGTCCGCTGGCGCGCCGCGGGCGGCCTTTTCGGCCTCGGCCAGCGCTTCGGCGCGCAACAGGGACAATAGATCGGGATAGCGGCCCAGACGTGCGCCGAGATCGATTGCGCCGGCGCCGTCGGCCGCGCCCCACCGGTCCCGCCCGTCGGCACGAAAGCTCAAAAGTTTCAAAGGAAAATTTCTCCGGTTACGGGTCTGTTTTTGTGGCCTGCGCACGCCGGCCATCCGATTGACAGCGGAAGCGGCCGGCCATATTACTTAACATGTTAATGGTTTGGCGGCGGCCGGTCAATCGGTGCTGCCGCGAGGAGCGGGGACTCCCGACATGCCGCATTTCCGGATCGAGTATTCGCGCAATCTGGAAGAGGCCCTGGACCTGCCGGAACTGTTCGAACGGCTGACCGGGGTTGCGGCCGGCACCGGCGTGTTCCCGCTGGCCGGCATCCGCTGCCGGGCGCTGCCGCGGGACTCCTACCGGGTCGCCGACGGCCATCCGGACAACGGCTTCGTCCATGTCGAGTTGCGGGTCGGCGCCGGGCGGGACATTCGGACTTTGCGCGGCGCCGGAGAAGCGGTTTTCGCCGCCCTCAACGATCATATGGCGGGCCTACTGGCGCGCCGGCCGGTTGCCCTTTCCTTCGAAATCGCCGAGATTCATCCGGACCTGAACTTCAAGGCCGGCACGATTCGGGACCATATGAAAGCGCGGGCGGAAACCGCGGAGGCGGCCGAATGACCGATATGCTGACCGAGCATCTGGCGAAGCTGGCACCCTACCGGGAGCGTATCTGCGCCGGCATCCTGCCGCATTATATCGGCGGCGCGCCGGATCCGGGTGCGTCGGGCAAGACCTTCGAGAACCTGACCCCGGTCGACAATTCCAAACTCTGCGACGTTGCCCGTGGCACGGCGGCGGAGATCGGCAAGGCCGCCGAAGCGGCCGAGGCGGCGTTTGCGGACTGGCGTACGGCCTCCGGCAAGGCGCGCAAGCAGATCCTGCACCGGATCGCCGACCTCATCGTGGCGCGCCGCGAGGAGATCGCCCTGCTCGAATGCCTCGATACCGGCCAGACGATCCGCTTCATGAAAGCGGCGGCAGAACGGTCGGCGGCCAACTACCACTATTTCGCCGACCGCGCGCCCGAGGCGGCGGACGGTCTGGCGCTGCCGGCCGACGAGCACCTGAACTACACGACCCGGCAGCCGATCGGCCCGGTTGGCGTCATCACGCCGTGGAACACGCCTTTCATGCTGTCGACCTGGAAGATCGCGCCGGCCCTCGCGGCAGGCTGCACCGTCGTCCACAAGCCGGCCGAATGGAGCCCGCTCACCGCCACGATCCTCGCCGAAATCAGCCAGGAGGCCGGCCTGCCCGCCGGCGCGCACAACCTGGTGCACGGGTTGGGCGAGGATGCGGGGGTCGCGCTGACCGAGCACGAGGCGATCAGGGCCATCGCCTTCGTCGGCGAATCGGCGACCGGTTCGAAGATCATGGCCCAGGGCGCACCGACCCTGAAGCGGGTGCATTTCGAACTGGGCGGTAAGAATCCGGTGATCGTGTTCGAGGATGCGGATCTGGACCGGGCGCTCGACGCAGCCGTGTTCATGATCTACTCGCTGAACGGCGAGCGCTGCACATCGTCGAGCCGGCTCCTCGTCCAGCGCAGCATCCACGACGCCTTCGTGGAGAAGCTGGCGGCGCGGGTGCGCAACATCCGGGTCGGCCATCCGCTGGATCCGGAGACCGAGGTCGGCCCGCTGATCCATCCCGTCCATTTCGACAAGGTGTTGGGCTATATGGACGTGGCGAAGGCGGACGGTGCGACCGTTGCCGCCGGCGGCGCGCGCTCGGCCTTTTCGGATGCCGGCAATTTCGTCAGCGCCACCCTGTTCACCTGCGCCCGGACCGATATGCGCATCGCCCAGGAGGAGATTTTCGGCCCCGTACTGACCGTCATTCCCTTCGAGGACGAGGACGAGGCCGTGCGCATCGGCAACGACGTGCGCTACGGGCTGGCCGGCTATCTGTGGACCGGCGATGTCGGCCGCGCCCACCGGGTCGCCAATGCGCTCGACGCCGGCATGATCTGGGTCAACTCCCAGAATATCCGGCACCTGCCGTCGCCCTTCGGCGGCACCAAGGCAAGCGGGATCGGTCGGGACGGCGGCGACTACAGCTTCGATTTCTACATGGAGACCAAGAATATCTGCGTCGCGCTGGGCGATCACCGAATCCCGAGACTGGGCGCCTGAAACGATGAGCCTCTATTACGTCCAGAAACTGATGTACCAGCTCAACCGCGATCGCCGGGTGCGCGAGCGCTTCGAGGCCGATCCGGAAAGCGTGTTGGGGGAATACGAGCTGACAGACGAAGAGCTGGAGGCGATCCGCAAGCCGGATATCGGCCTGCTGTTCGTGCTCGGCGTCAACGGCCAGCTCCTGATGCATTATGCGGCGATGCATCAATATCCCTGGGCGGACTACATCCAGGCCATGCGCGACGGCGTTGCCGAACACGGCAGGGTGCGCGAAGGGCTCTACGCCATGCTGGAGGACTAGCGCGATGCCGCTGGTCTTTGCCGGCGTCGGCAGCCACGCCCCCGGGATCACCGGCCGTGCGCATCTGGCCGATCCGGCGATTCGCGACGAGTTTTATGCGAATTACCACCGCCTGCGCGACGCCTTGGAAGCGAGCCGGCCTGACGCCCTCGTGGTCGTCGGCGCCGAGCATTTCGCCAATTTCTTCTTCGACAACATGCCGGCCTACTGCATCGGCATGGCGGACTTCTACGAAGGCCCGATCGAGGACGAGGCGTGGCTGGGCATCGAGCGGCGGCGGATTCCCGGCGCGCCGGACCTTTCGAAGCGGCTCATCACCCGGATCATGGACGATTGCGATGTCGCCTATGCCCAGGAGTGGAAATTCGATCACGGCATCTCGGTGCCGCTGCATTTTCTGACGCCGCGCTACGACCTGCCGGTGGTTCCCATCAACATCAACTGCCAGGAACCGCCGCTCACCCCGCTGCACCGCACCTGGGCGTTCGGCCGGGCGCTGCGCGAGGCCTGCGACGCGGCGCCGGAGCGCATCGCGCTGATCGGCACCGGCGGCATTTCCCACTGGCCTTGCACGCCGGACAGCGGCACGGTCAACGAAGCGTTCGACCGGGATTTCCTCGACAAGTTCGTCAACAACCGCAAGGACGAACTGCTCGCATATACCGACGAGGAGGTGTATCGCGAGGCCGGCCATGGCGGCTTCGAGATCCGCACCTTCATTACGGTCGCCGCGGCGACGGAAGGCGCGACCGGCGAGCTGTTGTTCTACGCGCCGATCCCGATCTTCGCCGTCGGGTGCACGGTGGCGACGATGAGCGTTCAGTAAGGAGGCAAGGATGGACGGTTCCGTAACGCTGGACGATCTCGCGAACCGGCCCGCGCATATCGCGGAAGAGGAATGGCTGATGCGGGTCGAACTGGCGGCGTGTTACCGCATCTTCGACCATCTCGGCTGGATCGAGTTGATCTTCAATCACATCACCGCCCGGGTGCCGCAAAGCGCGTCGGGCATCGACATCCATTTCCTGATCAATCCGTTCGGCCTGATGTACCGGGAGGTGACGGCGTCCAACCTGGTCAAGATCGACCTCGAGGGGAACGTCATCGGCGACAGCGCCTGGGGTATCAATCCGGCCGGCCTGCCGATCCACAGCGCCATTCACGGCCATCACCCCACCGCCCATTGCGTCATGCATACCCACACGACCGCCGGCATGGCGGTGGCGTGCAAGGAAGCCGGGCTGGACTGGAACAATTTCTATTCGGCTCAGATCTACAACCAGGTCGCCTATCACGATTTCGAAGGCATCACGGTCAATCCCGGCGAAAAGGTCCGCCTGCTCGCCAGCCTGGGCGACAAGCGCCAACTCATCCTGCGCAACCACGGCCTGCTGAGCTGGGGCGAGACCATTGCCGAAGCCTTTGCCCGCCTGTGGACCCTGAACCGGGCCTGCGAAATCCAGATGGCCGCCGAAGGGATACCGGGCCCGTCGATTCCGCTGGCCGAGGAAGTCCGCCAGCAGTGCGCCCGGGTCAATCTGCAGTTCGACCGGAAATACGGCGGCGGCCAGAACGTGTTCGACGCGCTGCGCCGGACCGTCGACGCGGTCGATCCAAGCTACAGGGCGTAGCGTGAAGCTCTGCATCGTCGGCGCCGGATCGATCGGCGGTTTCATCGCCGCATTGATGGCCGAAGCCGGCCATGAGGTCTCGGTCGTCGCCCGCGGCGCCCATCTCGATGCCATACGCGACGGCGGCCTTCGCCTCGATTTCGAGGGGCGCCGGATAACGGCCGCGGTCGAGGCTTCCGACGATCCGGCAAACCTCGGCCCGCACGACTGTGTCATCGTTGCGGTGAAGGCGCCGTCCCTGCCGGGCATTTTGCCGGTGCTCGGCCCGCTGCTGGGGCCGGAAACGCCGGTCGTGACTGCGATGAACGGCATTCCGTGGTGGATGTTCGACGGATTCGGCGACCATGACGGCCTGACGCTTCGGACGGTCGACGGCGACGGGGCGCTCGCCCGGTTCGGCAACCGGGAACGTCTGGTCGGCTGTGTCATCCATATCGCCTGCGACGTGCCGGAGCCGGGCCTGATCCGGCACAACAAACTGAACCGCTTCATCCTGGGCGAACCCGACGGCACGCTGAGTTCGCGGGTCACAGGCCTGGCCGACGCCATGACCGCTGCCGGAATCGGCACCGAAGCGACGGCAGGCATTCAACAGGAGGTGTGGATCAAATTGCTCGGCAACCTGCCATTCGCGCCGATCAGCATGATTACGGGAGCGATCAACGATGTCCTGGCCGCGACGCCGGACATCCGGCGGCTGATGCTGGACATGTTCGAGGAGGCGGCGGCGGTCGGCATGCATTTCGGCCTCGAACCCGGCATGACGGCCGAGGCGCGCATCGATCTCGGCGGTTCGCTGGCCGGCTTCAAGACCTCGACCCGTCAGGACTACGAGCAAGGGCGGCCGGTCGAACTCGACGTTATCGTCAATGCCGTGCGCGAAATGGGCGACATCGCCGGTATCGACACGCCGACCATCGATATCGTCTACGCCCTGGCGGCCCAGAAGGCGGCGATTGCCGGCCTGTACCGCTATGACGGCGGCCCAGCTGAGGAGAACCAAACAGCATGAGCGAGCGTACGAGTCCGCCGTTCCGCGCCGACCATGTCGGCAGCCTGCTCCGGCCGCAGGTGCTGGCGGACGCCCGGCGGCGTTGGCAGGCCGGAGCGATGGCGGAGGACGAATTCCGCAGCATTGAGGGGCAGGCGATCCGCGATGTCGTGGCTGGCCAGCGTGACGCCGGCCTGCGGGCGATCACGGACGGCGAATACCAGCGCGACTGGTGGCATCTCGATTTTCTCGCCGGGTTCGACGGCATGGAACTGTGGCACACCGAACTGGGCGGCGGATTCAAGATTGCCGAACAGCCGCCGCTGGTCCGCTGCATCGGCAAGGTCGGCTGGCCGGACGGCGGCATTTTCGTCGGGGCGTTCCGGCGGCTGAAGGCGGCGGTCGACGAACTCGCGCCCGGCGCGACGCCGAAGATCACGATTCCCGGTCCCGGCATGATGCAGCTGCGCGCCGGCAGAAAAGCCGTCGATCCGGCGGCCTATACCGACATGGACCTGTTCTGGTCCGACCTCGCGGCGGCCTACCGGCAGGAGATCGCCGCGCTGGCGGACGCCGGCTGCACCTACCTGCAGATCGACGATGTCAGCTTCGCCTATCTGTGCGACGACAGCCAGCGCGCCGGCTTCCGCGACCGCGGCGAGGACCCGGACGAGGTGCTGCACCTCTATCGCGACGTCACCAACGAGGCGCTGCGCGACCGGCCGGCGGGCTTGACCGTCACGACCCATATGTGCCGTGGCAATTTCAAGAGCAGCTGGGTCGCCGAAGGCGGATACGGCCGCGTCGCGGAGACCCTGTTCCCGACCCTGGCCGTCGACGGTCTGTTCCTGGAATACGATACCGGCCGCGCAGGCGGCTTCGAACCGCTCGCGCACGCTTCCGACGACAAGCATGTCGTGCTCGGCCTGGTCACGACCAAGACCGGCGACCTGGAAGACCGGGGCGACCTGCTGCGGCGGATCGATGAAGCGTCGGCCTTCCTGCCGCTGGACCGGCTGTGCCTCAGCCCGCAATGCGGCTTCTCGAGCACCCATCACGGCAACGAACTGAGCGCCGCGCAGCAATGGGCGAAGCTCGGCCTGATCGCCGACGTCGCCCGCGAGGTGTGGGGATAGGGCCGGGCGGCCGGCCCGGCGCGCTACCCGCCGGGCTCTGCCAGTTTCTTCAGCCTGTCCCGGTAACGCCGGGCATTCTGAACATAGTATGTCGTGTTGAGCCGGATGGCGGCAATCTGCTTCTCGTCCATCCGGCGGACCACCTTGGCCGGCGACCCGACGATCAGCGAGCCCTCCGGGAACGCCTTGCCCTCGGTGACGAGCGCGCCGGCGCCGACCAGGCAGTTCGGCCCGATCTCCGCATTGTTCAGGACCGTCGCGCCGATGCCGATCAGGGAACCGTCGCCGATCGTGCAGCTGTGCAGGGTGACATGATGGCCGATCGTGACGTCCCGGCCGACGGTGAGGGGAATGCCGGGATCGGTGTGCAGCATGGCGAAATCCTGGATGTTGCTGCCTTCGCCCACTACAAGCGGCTCGTTGTCGCCGCGCAGCACCGCCTGCCACCAGACGCTGGCGTCCCTCCCCAGGACTACCTTTCCGATCAGCGTGGCGTTGGGCGCCACCCAGCTGTATTCATGGCAGTCGGGCGAAAATCCGTTCAGGCTGTACAGGGTCATGGGGCGCAAGCTCCTCAAACGGCGAAGGGACTGTCGATCCGGACGCCGGCCGTCATGCAGTCCCGCCGGCCAGGCCCAGGGCCCCGTCGACCATTGCCCCGTCGAGCCGCGCGCCGGCGAGATCCGCATTGTCGAGCCGAGCTTCGTGAAGATCGGCGCCGGCGAGGTTGGCGCCGGCCAGCCTTGCGCGTTCCAGATCGGCATGGTTGATCTCGGCGGCCGTCAGATCCGCCCCGGTCAGGTCGGCTTCGACCAGCAGGGCGCGGTGCATGAACGCGCCGGACAGGTCCGCCCCCCTCAGGTTGGCGCGCGAAAGGTCTGCCCGGATCAGTTCGGCGCCGCGCAGCGAGCAGCCCTCGAAGTCGGCGCCTTCCAGCGTATGGCCGTGCAGGTTGAAGCCGTCGAGCGCCGCGCCGCGGAAATTTCCCTGCGCCCCGGCCTTGCCGCCGGTGAGCAGCCAGGTCATGTGCCTCTGAAAGGCGTCGTCGAATTCCGCGCGTGTCATCGCTGGCTGCGGCTCCTGTCCGGAAGCGCCAGACGGACCCCGACCGGCCGCAAAGGTCAAGCCCTTTCGTGGCGGACGGGAAGGCGGCAGGGCGAAGGAGGAAGCTTGTCCCCCGCATCGTTCCTGATTTCGACGCAATGGAAAAATTGCAGAATTTGACGTAACTTGCCGTATAAAGCTGCGACGGACTCGCAATGCGCGGGTCGTTCACCAATTTGTCGAACGCGCGGTCCGCAAGCCGATTGCCCGGCCGCAAATTCAGGAAAGTCGGCGCTCATGACTGCCGAAGCTCAACGAGAAGACCGTCCAGCTCAGCCGTCGGGAGATAGCGGGGCGGCTGCCGCGCCCCGGACGCGCAAGGGCGGTTTTTTCCGCGCGCTCGGCCGCGGTATCCTCCTGCTGTTCAAGGCGGCCGTCCCGGTGGCCGTCCTCGGCGGCGCGTTCCTGGCCTTCCAGTATATGATGGCCACCCGGCCGGAGGTCGTTCGCAAGCCGGTGGCGGAGAAGGTTTATTTCATCGACACCGTCACGGCGTCCAAGGCCACGGTCGTGCCGCGGCTGGTGCTCTACGGCAATATCGTCGCCGGGCGCGATGTCGAGTTGCGGCCCCTGGTCTCCGGCCGGGTCGTCCGCGTCGCCACGACCTTCTCCGATGGCGGCATCGTCCGAAAAGGCGATCTGCTGGTCGAGATCGATCCGTTCGACTACCGGATCGCGGTAACCGAACGGAAGACCCAGCTGTCCGAGTCGCAGGCGCGCCTGACCGAAATCGAGGCGGACCTGAAGGGCGAAAAGGCCCTGATCCGGCACGCACGGAACCAGATCGAACTTCGTCAGCGCGATCTCGCCCGGCGGAAATCGTTGCTCGAACGCGGCGCCGGCACCGCGAAACTGCTCGACGATTCGAAACTTGCGCTGAGCAGCCAACAGCAAAAGCTCGACGAACGCATCCGCCGGGCCGCGACGCTGGAAGCGCGCCTCGTGCAGCAGAAGGCGGTCATTGCGCGCACCGAATGGGCGCTCACCCGCGCCGAACGCAACCTGCGCGATACCCGGCTCGTCGCCCCGTTCGACGGATTCCTGAGCGACATTTTCACCGAAATCGGCAAGAAGGTCGGCGTCAACGACAAGATCGCCCGCCTGACCGACGCCGGGCGATTCGAGGTCGAGTTCCAGGTCAGCGACGCCCAGTACGGCCGCCTGGTCCGCGAGGGCAGGGTGATCGGCCGGCCCGCATCGGTCGTCTGGCAGACCGGCGGCCGGAATTTTGCCTTTCCCGCGACCATCGCCCGCGTTTCCGGCCTGGTGTCGAGCGCCAGCGGCGGGGTCAACCTCTTCGCCCGGTTGGAGGCGACGGACACCACGACCCTGCTGCGGCCCGGCGTCTTCGTCGAGGTCAGGATGGCGGACACGACCTACCGGGATGTGTTCCGGCTGCCGGATGACGCCCTCGACGACGGCCGGTTCGTGTATATCGCGGTCGACGAACGCCTGGTCCGGCGGCCGGTGACTGTGGCGGGGCGGGTCGGCAACGATATCCTGGTGCGGGGCGAAATCGCCGACGGCGACCGGGTCGTGGCACGTACATTTCCGGAAATCGGGCCGGGCCTGAAGGTCAACGTGCCCTCTGCGTCTGCCCGCAAGACCCAGTGACGCCGCCCCGATGAGCGCTTCGGCAGATCGTTCCGGGGAGCCCGGCAGCACGCGGTCCGAGACCGGATACGGGCCGCGCAATATCCGCCGCAAGAACGATCTGATCGGCCTGTTTACACGGCATCGCACGGCGGCGAATTTGCTGATGGTGCTGATGCTGGTCGCCGGCTTCTTCGGCCTGTACCGGATGACCACGCAGTTCTTTCCCGATTTCGGCATCGATGTCGTGCTGGTCTCCGTCGCATGGCCCGGCGCCAGCGCCAGCGATGTCGACAGCAACATCGTTCAGGCCGTCGAACGGGAAGTTCGTTTTATCGACAGCGTAAAGGCGGTGAAATCGTCGGCGTTCGAAGGGCGGGCCTCGGTCGCTGTCGAATTCGAAGCGGGCTCGGACATGCAGAGCGCGCTCTCGAACATCGAAACGGCGGTCGGTCAGGTCACCACCCTGCCGCAGGATGCCGAGACGCCGACCGTCCGGCGCATCGTACGCTACGATACCCTGTCGCGCATCCTGGTGTCCGGGCCGTATTCGGAGGCCGCGCTCAAAGTCTACGCCAAGCAGGTCCGCGACGGTCTGCTCCGCCGGGGCATCGACAAGATTGACATCGGCGGCGGTCGCAACGAGGAAATTCTGGTCGAAATCAAGCCGGAAACGCTGCGCCGCCTCGAACTTACGCTGAACGAGGTTGCCCAGAAAATCCGCCAGATCACGCAGGATGTCCCGTCCGGCGACGTCGCGGGCCGGGCGGAACGCCAGCTGCGCAGCGTCGGCGACGTCAAATCGGCCCGGGAACTCGGCAGGATCGAGATCAAATCGCTGGCGAGCGGCGAGAAAATCCTGCTGCGCGACATCGCGAATGTGCGGGAGGCCTTCGACGACGACGGGCGGACCTATTGGCGCGGCCGCAACCGCGCCATCGAACTGCACGCCAAGCGCACGCCGGCGGACGACGCCCTGATCCTGGCGGACGAGGTCGACCGGTATCTCGCTGAAATCGGCCCGACCCTGCCGCCCAACCTGAAACTGGAGCGTTTCGACGTCCAGGCGGAACTGGTCCGCAGCCGCATCAACCTGCTGCTCGAGAACGGCGCGTCCGGCCTGATCATCGTGCTGATCGTCCTGTTCCTGTTCCTGAACGGCTGGGTGGCTTTCTGGGTGGCTGCCGGCATCCCGATCTCTCTGGCGGCGACGATGCTGGTGATGTGGCTGTCCGGCCAGTCGATAAACATGGTCAGCCTGTTCAGCATCATCATGGCCATCGGCATCATCGTCGACGACGCCATCGTCGTCGGCGAGCATTCCGAGGCGCTGCACCGGCAGGGCTACGACAACAAGCTGGCCGCCGAAGCGGGCGCCCGGCGCATGGCGACGCCGGTAATCTGCGCGGCATTGACGACGATTGCGGCGTTCCTGCCGCTGCTGCTGATTACCGACGTCATCGGCTCGATCATCCGGACGATCCCGCTGGTGGTGATCGCCGTGATCATCGCCAGCCTGGTCGAATGCTTCCTCGTGCTGCCCGGTCATATGCGCCACGCGCTGGAACTCACCGCCCGGCGGCGCGGGCGCGCGGGCTGGTTCGCACCCCTGTTCGGCATCCCGCTCGTCTGGCTCTGGCCTGTGATTCCCCTGGTTCTGGCTCTTCGCCTGCTTGTCCGCATCCTGATGGCGTTCAAGCGCGGCTTCGACCGCGCGTTCGAATTTTTCCGCGAGCGGATCTTTCTCCCGATCGTCCGCGCGACGATACGCTGGCGCTATACGACCGTCGCGCTGGCGCTCGCCGCCCTGATCGGCGCCGCGTCCATCGTTGCGGGCGGACGCATGAATTTTGTCTTCTTCGCCAATCCCGAGGTCGACAACGTCTTCGCCACCGTCGAGTTCTCCGCCGGGACGCCGCGGGCGCACACAAAGACAATGGTCGAGGAGATGGAACGGGCCATGCGCGCCGCGGAACGCCACCTGACCGGCGGCAAGAACGGCCTGGTCCGCTTCAGCTACAGCGTGATCGGCTACCCCCTGGGCACCCGGCCGAACGAATCGCCGGTCCGGGGCGGCCATGTCGGCGGCATGTTCGTGCAGCTCGTCCCGGCCGACCGGCGCACGATCCTGTCAGAACAATTCATCGCGGCCTGGAAACAGCGGATTCGCAGCATGCCCGGGCAGCAGCAACTGAAGATCAAGTCGGCAACCGGCGGGCCGCCGGGCCGGGATGTCGATGTCCGCCTGACCGGCGCCTCGACCGTCGAACTCAAGAAGGCGGCCGAGGAACTGAAGCTCGTCCTCAAGACGATTCCCGGCGTCCGGGCGACGGAAGACAATCTGCCCTACGGCAAGATCGAGACGCTCCTCGAACTGACCCCGCGCGGCCGGGCACTCGGCTTCACGACGGAAAGCGTCGGCCGCCAGGTCCGCAACACCTTCGAGGGCGCGATCGCCAAGCGGTTTGCGCGCGGCGACGAGGAGGTCGTCGTCCGGGTGCGCTTCCCGAAAGACCGGCTGAGTTCGGAAGCGCTGCACAGCCTGCATCTGCGCGCGCCCAACGGCAGATTCGTGCCGCTGGGCGCCGTCGTCAGCATTCGGGAAAAACAGGGATTCGCCCGGGTCAAGAGCGAGGACGGGCTGCGCGAGGTCGCCGTGACGGCCGATCTGAACACCCGCGTGATGACGACCCAGCAGGCGGTCGCCGAAATGAAAAAGTCCGGACTGGACGACATCGCCCGGAAATACGGCGTCGAATACCGCTTCGAAGGGCGCGACAAGGAGCAGAGGCGCACCTTCAAGGACATGCAGATCGGCGCCGGCATCGGCCTCACCCTGATCTTCATCATCCTCGCCTGGGTGTTCGCCGGCTATCTGCGGCCGCTGGTCGTCATGTCGGTGATCCCGATGGGTTTCATCGGTGCGGTGCTCGGCCACTATCTGATGGGCTTCGACCTGAGCATCCTCAGCCTGATTGCGTTGATCGGCCTGTCGGGCATCGTGGTCAACAACTCGATCATCCTGGTGTCGGTGGTGAAGGAACGCATCGATTCCGGGGAGCCGGTCTACGATGCGATTGCCAACGGCGCGCGCGACCGTCTGCGCGCCATCATCCTGACCTCGGCGACGACCATCGGCGGATTGACTCCGCTCCTGTTCGAGACCGACCTCCAGGCGCGGTTCCTGATCCCGATGGCGATTACGCTGGTCTTCGGCCTGATGGTCGCAACCCTGCTGGTCCTGTTCGTCGTGCCGTCGCTGATCGCCATCCAGGCCGATTTCGGGCGCGTATTCCAGGGCCGCGACCCGCGCGCCGCCGGGGTGCCGGTTCCGGCCGAGTGACGTCGCCCGCCGGCTTTGCCGGTGGAAACCGGGACCGCGCTAAAGTCCCGCCGGCGAAGGCGACCGGAATTCGTGCGGACGCATCTTTCGCCGGACTCAGGCTCGTCGGAGACGTTCCGTCGACGCGCCGCGGCCGGGAGAATCCGCGAACCGATCGTATTTGCCGGAGCGTTGCAAAGCCTTGGGAGTCGGCAGGTTGCAAGGCTTTCTAAATCGTGGAATCATCCTGTCGGGTGGATGGAAATCGATGGTCCTGACATGGCATTTCGAATTGGCTTGCTGCTTTTTCCCGACATTATGCAACTCGATATGACCGGGCCGCATGAGGTTTTTTGCAATTTTCCCGACACCGAGGTGCTGCTGGTCTCGAAATCCCTCGACCCGGTGCGGTCCGGCGGCGGAATGCGGATTCTGCCGGATGTGAACTATGACGACTGTCCTCAGCTGGACCTCGTCTGCGTGCCGGGCGGCGCCGGCATGAACGCCCTGCTGACGGATACGGACACTCTGGATTTTCTTCGCCGGCAGGCCCAGGGCGCGCGCTACGTCACGTCGGTCTGCACGGGCTCTCTGGTCCTCGGAGCGGCGGGGCTTCTGAAGGGGCGGCGGGCGGCGTGCCATTGGATGTCGCGGGAAATGTTGTCGGCGTTTGGCTCGATTCCGGACCCGTCCCGGGTCGTCATCGACGGGAACATCATCTCGGGCGGCGGGGTGACGGCCGGGATCGATTTCGCCCTGACCGTTGCCGGCGAACTGTTCGGCCCGGATGTCGCGAAAAAGATACAACTCGCAATAGAATACAATCCGCAGCCGCCGTTCGATGCCGGATCGCCGGAAGCGGCGGGCGCAGACATCGAGGCGGCGGCCCGTTCCGCGGCGAGCGAGCGTCAGGCCCAGCGCGAGGCGGCGGTTCGCGCCGCAGTCCAGGCAGCATAGGGCCGGTTCAAACCAGCTTTTCCAAATCGGAGAACCGTTTGCGCGGTGATCGGGAAATTCCTCGATTGCGCGCATTTTTTCAAACCGGGGGACACTTTACCAATTGTATCTCACCCTGAACTCTCTCGCGGACGTAATCGGAAGCGGGTTCCGGCATAGCGGAAAGCGCTTCGGGTAAGCAGCCGGCCAATGGATCTTGTCATCGCCTTGGCCCTGAACGGCCTGGTCTGGGGATTGATCATTGCGCTGATCGCGCTTGGCCTATCGATCATCTTCGGTCTGCTCGACATCATCAATCTGGCGCACGGCGATTTTTTCATGGTGGGGACGGTCCTCACCTGGTTCGTGCTCGAAGCGACCGGGAACTACTGGCTCGCGTTCCTGATCGTGCCGCTGCTGGGCTTCTTGCTGGGGGCCCTGGTCGAGCGCTCGGTCATTCAGCCGATCCGCGGCATGGCGGCGCTCTCCATCGTGGCGACGTTCGGCCTCTCGATCATCATTCAGGAAGTCGTGCGGGCGGGCTATGGCGCCGCCCCGAAACGCATTCTGCCGCCGATCGAAGGAACGATACCGCTCTTCGGCATAGAGTATGATTACTACCGGATCTTTGCGGCGGCGGTTTCCGTCGTCGCGATCTTCGTGTTCTTCGCCTTCCTGCATCGCACGAAGCTGGGTACGTGGATGCGCGCCGTCCGCTTCGACCGCGACACCGCGCTTGCCATGGGGGTGCCGGCGCGCACTGTCTACATGGTCACCTTCGCCCTCGGATTCTCGATGGCCGCGCTCGGCGGGGCGGTTGCCGCGCCGATCACAACCGTGGACTTCCAGACCGGCGTCGATGTGCTGCCCTTCTGCTTCATGGCGGTCATAATCGGGGGCCTGGGCAACCTGCCGGGAACGGTGGCCGCCGCGGTTCTTCTTGCCGTTACCGAAGGCGTGGTGACCAGCTTCACCGATCCGACAGTCGCGCGCATCGTATCGCTCTGCCTCATGAGCGCCGTTCTGATTGCACGGCCGCACGGGCTCTTCACCGGCGCAACGCGATGAAGGCGCGCATCGACCGTACCGTCCTGCTTGCCGTTGTGGCGCTTCTGATCGTGGCGCCCTGGATCCTGCAGGCGCTCGAACACGAATTCTGGCTCGATATCCTGGCCGAAGTCCTGATCTGGTCCCTGTTCGCGGCAAGCGTCAATATTCTGTTCGGCTATGCCGGGCTGCTGTCTTTCGGGCAGGCGTTGTTTTTCGGGATGGGCATGTTCGGCGTTGCAATCGGCATCGCCAAGCTCGGACTCGGATTCTGGCCGGCCCTGGGGCTCGGCATGGCGGTTGCCGTCGGAACGGCGGCGATCACCGGCGCGCTCGCGGTCCGGCTCACCTGGCATTATTTCGCGATCATCACCGTCGTCTTCTCGCTGATTTTCTACTTTATCGCCTTGAGCGCGAAACCGCTGACCGGCGGCGACGACGGAACGAGTTTTGTCATGCCGGCCATGCTGGAAATCGGCGAATTCGAACTCAGCCTCACAGACCAGACGGTGCAGTATTTCTTTATTCTCGCAGTTGTAGCAGCGGCCTATTTCGTGAAGTTCCTGATCGTCCGGAGCCCGTTCGGCATGGCGCTCATGGCGGTACGGGAGAACGATGTTCGCGCATCCCTGATCGGCTTGAACGTCTACTTCCTGCGCTGGTCGGCCTTCGTGATCGCGGGCGCGTTCGCCGGGCTGGCGGGGTGCCTGTTCGCCATGTTCGGGCGTTATGCTTCGGCGACGTACATGTTTTATCATGTGTCCGGGGAGGGCGTGGTCTGGACGATCATCGGCGGTGCGGGGACGCTGTTCGGCCCGGTGGTCGGCACCGCGCTCCTGATCGTCGTCCGCGAAGAACTTTCCAATATGTGGGAGCACTATCCCATTCTGGTCGGAATCGTCGTCATTCTGACGGTTATCTTCGCGCCCAAGGGGCTGATGGGTTTCTGGAATGCGTTGCTTGACCGCCTGACCCAGCCGTCCCCGAATCGGGCGGCCGGAGGGGAGCCGCCGCACGAAGAGGACGCCGCCGCCGCGCCGGTCCGCGGCGAAGGTCGCTCATGACCGCGCCCATGCTGGAGATCGACAACCTGACCAAGCGCTTCGGCGGCCTGGTTGCGCTGGACCATGTGACGCTCGACTTCGAACCGGACGTGCTGCACGCGATTATCGGCCCGAACGGGGCCGGCAAGACGACCTTGTTCAACACGATCTCCGGCATGCTCAAATCGGATTCCGGCACGGTGCGGTTTCGCGGCACGGATATCTCGGGGATGGCGCCGCACCGGATCAGCCGTCTCGGCATGAGCCGGTCGCTGCAGATCAAGAGCGTCTTCGATTCGATGACCGTGGCGGAAAATCTGTGGATCGCGGCGCAGGCGAGGCAGGGCGTCATGCATCCCTTCGCCAGCCGCTCCCGCTTCGGCCGGACCGCCGAGCGCGTCGACGAAATCCTGGAACAGACCGGCCTTTCCGGGCTGCGCAGCGTCCCGGCGGGCACACTGTCCTACGGCGACGTCGCCTTGCTGGAAATCGGCATAGCCCTGGCCACCGGGCCGTCCCTTCTCCTGCTCGACGAGCCGATCTGCGGGATGGGGCCGGCGGAAACCGCGGCGACGGTCGAGAAAATCCGCCATCTGGCCGAGGCGGTCGATATTATCGTCATCGAGCACGACATGCCGGTCGTGTTCGATCTCGCCGACAGGATCACGGTAATGGCGCAGGGCGGCATCCTCGCCCGGGGCGCTCCGGACGAGATCGCGAACAACGCTGCTGTGCGGGAAGCCTATCTCGGCGAAGAAGAGGACGACGAGGACGATCCCGATGCTTGAGGTGCGCGACCTTCACGCCAGTTACGGCAAGGTGGAAGTGCTCCAGGGCGTTTCGCTGGATGTCGCCGACGGCGAAATCGTCGGTCTGCTGGGCCGCAACGGCGTGGGCAAGACGACCACGCTGAAGGCGATCATGGGTCTTGTCCGGGCCTCGGCGGGGCGGGCGACGTTCGACGGCGTCGACCTTACCGGTCTTGCGGCGCACAGGGTGCCGGCTCACGGCATCGGCTATGTTCCCCAGGGGCGGGGGATTTTTCCGAATCTCACCGTCGAGGAGAATCTCTTTCTCGGCCTCAGGAGCGAACCGTCGGCGCAGCAACGCGCCCTGGTGTTCGGTCGCTTCCCGCAATTGCAGGAACGGCTCACTCAAAAGGGCGGCACGCTGTCCGGCGGCGAGCAGCAACAGCTGGCGATCGCGCGCTGCCTCGTCATGCAGCCCAAACTGCTGATACTCGATGAGCCGACCGAAGGAATCATGCCGATCCTGATCAAGGAAATCCGGTCCGAAATCCGCAAGATCAACAAGACCGGCGTTTCCATTCTTCTTGTCGAGCAAAATCTGGTGACAGCCTTCAAGATTTGCAGCGTCATCTACCTGATGGAAAAAGGGGCCATCGTCCATCGGTCGAGCGCTGCAGACCTCAAGACCCAGCCCGATGTCATTCATCGGTATCTCGGTATGGCCGCTTAGAAACTTTAGGGAGTAAGGAAATGACCCGCAAATTCGAGAAAAGCAATTCGACTGCAAAGAAGGTTCGGACGGAACTGCCGCGCCGGTCTTTCTTGCAGACCGCCCTGGCCGGCGGCGCGGTGGCGTCGACAGCCTATCTGTCGCTCACCCGCGATCTCGTCGCCAAGGAGAGCGGACCCATAGTGATCGGGCATCAATGCGAACTGACGGGCGGATTTTCGTCGTGGGGCTACTGGCACGACAAATGCGCCAAGGCTGCCGCGACGCTGATCAACGAGGGCGGCGGCATCGCCGGCCGGAAGCTCGAAGTGCCGGTGGTCGATACGGAATCGAATCCGGCTGCGGGCGCGCGCAAGCTGCGTTCGCTGATTCAGCGCTCAAGAGCGCGTTTCGTCGTCGGCTCCGTCCATTCCGGCATCATGCTCGCGTCGATCCCGATCGCGACCGAACTGAAGACGCCCTATTTCTCCGCCGGCGAGGCGACCGAAGCAACCGGCTCCAGGGGCTCGCGCTACAGTTTCCGCACCGGCACCGACACCTACGCCCTGGCGGCGGCGGGCGCTCCCTGGGCTTTCAAGAATCTCGGCAAGAACTGGACGATGATCTTCCCCGACTATGCCTGGGGCCACAGTCATCACCAGGAACATCGCAAGCTGATCGAATCGATGGGTGGCAAGGTCAACGATCCGATCGCGGTGCCGCTGGGTACGAAGGATCTGGTGCCGTATCTCGCGAAGATTCCGGAAGAAACCGAGGTCCTGTTCTCGGTCTTTTTCGGCGCGTTGTCGGTCGCCTTCTATACCCAGTCGAAGGCAATGCGGCTCGACGAGAAGATGAAGATGTACTCCGTCAGTGGCACGATCGAGGCGATCCACCCGAAAGCGATCAACGGCGCCGCGGAAAACGTCTATTTCCTCGAGAACTTCCCGCGCCCGCTGGAGTACAAGAACGACGAGCACCACAAGAAATTCATCGAAATGATGAATATCGATCCGGTCCATGCCCAGGAAAACGGCTCCGACCGGGTCATGGCGAAGAGCCATGCCTGGCAGTCCTACGAGAACTTTTTCGTGCTGAAAAAGGCCATCGAAGCGTCGGGCTGGCAGCGCAAGAAGGACACGCCGGGCGCCATCCAGGCGCTTGAAGGCCTGGAGATGGAAAATTCCCTCGCGCATCCGCAAGGGGCCAAGCTGCTGCGCGGCGAGGATCACAGCGGCATGATCGACTGCTATATGAGCCAAGTTCTGAGCGACAAATTCGTCGTCAAGCGGCGGATCCCGCGCGCGGAAATGGAATCCTTGCTGCCGCCGCGCTTCGACTTCCGCAAACAGAAGCTGTAGGCAACGGACGGCCTTGGGCGCTGCTCCTTCCGGGGGTGGCGTCCACCGGTCGCCGCTCGGCAATCCAGGCCACCGGGGCCGCCGCATCCGATGCGGCGGGGCGGGAGGCCTGCGCCGCTTGGCATCGGGTTTCCCCGGCGCGCTGACATTTTCCGGTGACTGACCTGGCAGTTCCGCTACAACCGGTCCGCGGCGAAACGATTTCCGGGGAGAGGGGCTACGATGGCTGACGAAAAGGTTGCCGTGCTGACGGCGGCGGGTAGCGGCATGGGCGCCGCGGCGGCCCGCAGACTGGCGGAACTGGGCTACCGGATCGCCATCCTGTCCTCTTCCGGCAAGGGCGAGGCGCTGGCGGATGAGTTGGGCGGCGTCGGTGTCACCGGGTCCAACCGGTCGAACGACGATCTCCAGGCGCTGGTCGACAAGACGATAGCGGCCTGGGGCCGGATCGACGTGCTGGTCAACAGCGCCGGCCACGGCCCGCGGGCGCCGATCCTGGAGATCAGCGACGACGACTGGCACACCGGCATGGAGGTCTATTTCCTCTGCGTCGTGCGCGCAGCCCGGCTGGTGACGCCGGTCATGCAGCGCCAGGACGGCGGCGCCATCGTCAACATCTCGACCTATGCCGCCTACGAGCCGTCGCCGACCTACCCCACGTCGAGCGTGTTCCGGGCCGGGCTCGGCGCCTACGCCAAGCTCTTCGCCGACAAATACGCTGCCGACAATATCCGCATGAACAACGTACTGCCGGGCTATATCGACAGCTTCCCGGAGCAGGCGGAATTCAGCGCGACAATCCCGATGCAGCGCTACGGCACGGTCGGCGAGATTGCCGAAACCATTGCCTTTCTGGCATCGCCGGGCGGCGCGTACATCACCGGCCAGAATATCCGCGTCGACGGCGGCATCACGCGCTCGGTGTAGCCGGGGTCAGGAGTCCCCGCCGTCCCCGCCGCCGTCCCAGGGTCGGCGGTTGATCGCGTAGCCGCCCCTGCCGCGCCGGAAAGGCTGCAAGAGCATTCGGTGCAAATGCAGCTCGTCCGTGTCGCGGAAGGTATCGAGACCGATCGTCATTCCCTCGTGGCCAAGTGCCGGCTGCGCCCGGTAGGTGCCGAACAGCCGGTCCCACCAGGGCAGGTTGAAGCCGAAATTGCTGTTGGTCTCCGCCGGGATGTCGGAATGGTGGACCCGGTGCATGTCCGGCGTCACGACGATCCAGCGCAACGCCCGGTCGAGCGCCGCGGGCAGGCGCACGTTGCCGTGATTGAACATGGAGGTGCCGTTCAGCAGCACCTCGAAAATCAGCACGGCAACGGCCGGCGGGCCGATCACGGCGACGGCGGCCAGCTTGAGCAGGACAGAAAGGACGATCTCGACCGGATGGAACCGGGAGCCGGTCGTCACGTCGAAATCCAGGTCGGCATGGTGCATGCGGTGCAGCCGCCACAGCGCCGGCACGGCGTGGAACATGACGTGCTGGAGATAGATGACCAAGTCCAGCACGACGACGGCAATCGCGACCTCGAGCCAGAAGGGCAGAGGGACCGCGTTGAGCAGGCCCCAGCCGCGTTCCGCTGCGAGCAGGGCCAGCCCGACGGGCGCCAGCGGAAAGATCAACCGCACCAGGACCGTGTTGAGCGCCACGATGCCGATATTGCCGTACCAGCGCAGCCAGCGCGGCCGGGAGAGCGACCGCCGCGGCGCGGCGATCTCCCACAGCGCGACCAGGGCGAAAATGCCGAGAAAGAAACCGAGCCTGATGGCCGGTTCGCTGGCGCTGATGAACTCCGGCATGTCTGCTTCCCGAGAAGCTTGTCGAGCCCGTGACCCGGTTCGGGTTCCACCGGACGGGCCGATGATTCCGGAATATAGGTGCCGGCCGGAGGAATCCGAAGGAGTCGCCGCCAATTGGCGCCTATCCCGAGCGCAGCATCCGGACGCCTTCCTCGCGTTCGAACAGATAGAGCAGGGTGCGCAGGGCTTCGCCGCGCGGACTTTTGAGTTCCGGATCCCGTTCCAGGGCAACGCGGGCGTCGGTCCGGGCGATCTCCAGCAGGCCGCCATGTTCGGGAAAGCGCGCCAGCCGGAAGGCCGGCATGCCGCTCTGGCGCGTGCCCAGGGCCTCGCCGCCGCCGCGCAGGCGCAGGTCTTCCTCGGCGATGACGAAGCCGTCGTCGGTCTTGCGCAGCACGTCGATCCGCGCCCGCGCTGTCTCGCCGAGCGGCGGCTCGTAAAGCAGCACGCAAGAGGACTTGCGCGCGCCGCGCCCGATCCGGCCGCGCAGCTGGTGGAGCTGGGCGAGGCCGAATCGCTCGGCGTGTTCGATCACCATGACGCTGGCGTTCGGGACGTCGACGCCGACCTCGACCACCGTCGTGGCGACCAGAACGGCCGTCTCGTTCGCCAGGAAGCGCTGCATGGCGGCGTCTTTCTCCGCCGGCTTCATCCGGCCGTGGACCAGTTCGACGGTCCCGCCGAAGCGCTCCTGCAGCCAGGCGTGCCGCGCCGTCGCCGCGGTGACGTCGAGGACATCGGATTCTTCGACCAGCGGACAGACCCAGAATGCCTGTGCGCCGCCGTCGATGGTCCGGCGGATGCCGGCGGCGACTTGTTCGAGCCGGTCGAGCGGCATGGCGCGGGTGTCCACCGGCTGGCGCCCGGCGGGCTTCTCGGTCAGTTTCGAGGTGTCGATATCGCCGTAGGCCGCCAGCATCAGGGTGCGCGGGATCGGCGTCGCCGTCGTTGTCAGCATGTCGACGCCGCTGCCCTTGCCGGCGAGCGCCATGCGCTGCTGGACGCCGAACCGGTGCTGCTCGTCGATGACGATCAGCCCGAGGTCGCGGAAATTCACGTCCTCCGAGAACAGCGCGTGGGTGCCGACGACGATGTCGACGTTTCCCGCTTCGATGTCCGCGGTGAGCGCCTTTCGTCCGGCGCCCTTGAGCCGCCCGGTCAGCAGTTCGACCCGCAGACCGGCCGGCGCGCCCAGGCCCCGGAGTGTCTCGCAATGCTGCTGGGCGAGGATTTCGGTCGGCGCCATCAGCGCGGCCTGGCCGCCGGCCTCGACCGCCGCTGCCATCGCCAGCAGCGCCACGACTGTCTTGCCGCTGCCGACATCGCCCTGGAGCATCCGGGCCATGCGCGCCGGCGCCGCCATGTCGCGGGTGATCTCGACCAACGCCGATTCCTGCGAACCGGTCAGGGAATAGGGCAGGGCGCCGGCGATCTTTGCGCGCCGGCGGCCGTCGCCGGCCTGCACACGGCCCTGGACGCGCCGCTGGCGCCGGCGCACGAGCAGCAGGGCGAGCTGGGTCGCCAGCAGTTCGTCATAGGCGAGACGCGCCCGCGCCGGAGCATCCGGCAGCAGGTCCGGCCCGCTTTCCGGCCGGTGCGCCCGTTGCAGGGCCTCGCGCCAGTCTGGCCATTGCCGCTGCGCGATCAGGGCTGCATCGGCCCATTCCGGCTGCACGGGAGCGCGATCGAGCGCGCCGTCGATCGCCCGCTTCATGGCCGTGCGCGTCAAACCCTGGGTGAGCGGATACACGGGATGCACCATCCGGATGCTGTCCGCCTGTGCCGCCGGGACTGCGAAATCCGGATGGGTCATCTGCCGGCCGCCGCCGAACTCGTCGACCCGGCCGCTGACCACCCGGGTCTCTCCGACCGGGTAGGTCTTTTCCAGCCAGTCCTGTTTGGCGTGAAAAAACACCAGGGTCAGGAAGCCGGTTTCGTCGGAGCAGATGACGCGATAGGGCCGCTTTGGCGCGCCCGGCTGTTCGTGCGCGTCGATCCGCACGGTGATGGTGGCGATCTCGCCGATCACGGCTTCGGCGACCTTCGGGGCATGGCGACGGTCGACCAGCCCGGTCGGCAGGGTCCACAGCAGGTCGACGATGCGCGGCCCGGCGACCCGCGCCACCAGCCCCTTCAGCCGCGGGCCGATGCCCGGCAGCGCGCCGATATCGCCGAAGATCGGGAACAGGGATTGCGGACGCATGACGGAGAGTGTCCGAAGGCTTGGCCCGCAGCGCAAGAGCGGAGAGCGCGCCCGGCCACCGACGAACGGCCGAATCTGCCGGACGATGGCGGAGCGCCGATGCGTCGCGTGTGACGAGCCGGCCGTTGCGGGTTATGGAATGTGCCGCGGGGACGCCCGGTTTCGGGGCGCAAACAGGTTTTATGGCGGAACAAAACAAAAACATCGAAACCTGGCGGCGGCGGCTGACCTTTCGCTCCTGGCACCGGGGGACCAAGGAGCTGGACCTGCTGTTCGGGCCGTTCGCCGATGCCCGGCTGGCCGATTACGACGAGGCGGCCCTCGCCCAGTATGAGGATCTGCTGATGGCGCCCGATCCCGACGTCTATGGCTGGATCGTAGGGTTTGAACCGCCGGACCCGGCCTACGACACGCCGGTGCTGCGTGACGTGATCGCCTTTCAACGGACACGCCATGCCTGAGGCCGAGGCGCAGGAACGGCCGCGTCACCGGGCCGGCGCGGGCGTCATTCACGGCGCGCCCGCCGGTATCGACGCGCGCATCCTGGCGGCGCTGTCGGCCGGGGGCGACGTTGTCCATGTTGCGGCCGACGATCGCCGCCTGAGCCAGATCGTGTCCCTGGTCCGCTTCTTCCGGCCGGAGGCTGCGTTGTTGCGCTTTCCGGCATGGGACTGCCTGCCCTACGACCGCGCCTCGCCCCACGCCGATATCCTCGCCGCCCGCGCCTCGACCTTGGCGCGGCTGGCCGGGCGAAGCGGGCGCAAGCCCAGGCTGGTCGTTACGACGGTGAGCGCCGCCCTGCAGCGCGTGCCGCCGGCGGAAACCTTCCACAAGTCGCTGGTGGCCCTGCAGAAGGGCCAGCGCACGCCGATGGCGGCGGTGCTGCGCTATCTGCTCCGGCAGGGCTACCGGCGGGTCGGCACCGCGCGCGAGCCGGGCGAATACGCCCTGCGCGGCGGCCTGCTCGACATCTATCCGCCGGGGCTGGACTACGCCGTGCGGCTGGATTTTTTCGGCGACGACCTGGAGGCGATCCGCCGCTTCGATCCGTTGACCCAGCGCACGATCCGGGCGAGCGGCCGGGTCGTTCTGCGGCCGGTGTCGGAACTGGTGCTGACCGACCGGCGGATCACCCGTTTCCGCGATTCCTACCGCGCGGCCTTTTCCGGCGATCCGACCCGCGATCCGCTGTACGAGGCCGTTTCGGCGGGCCAGGCCTTTCCCGGCATGGAGCACTGGCTGCCGCTGTTCTACGACCGGATGGCCACCCTGTTCGACTATGTGCCCGATGCACGCGTCACCCTCGACTTTCAGGCGGCCGAGGCGGTCGCGGCCCGGCTCGATACGATCGCCGACTATTTCGAAGCGCGGCGCAGCCATATGGACGATGCGCCGAAATCGGCAGGACAGTTCGTCTACAAACCCGTGCCGGCCGGCCGGTTCTTTCTGGACGGGGAAGAGTGGACCGGGCTGCTCCGCCGCACGAACGCCGGCACCTTCTCGCCCTTTGCCGCACCGGAGGGCATGGCCTCCGACGTGCCCGATGCTACAATCTCCGGCCGCGCCGGCCGCAGTTTCGCCGATATCCGGGCGAGCGAGAAGGTTCCGGTCGCCGAAGCGGTGAGCGGGCACATAAAGGCGGTGCGGCGCTCCGGCCGGCCGGTGGTCCTGCTCGCCGGCAGCGCCGGTTCGGGCGAGCGGCTCGCCCGCCTCCTGAATGAGGCCGGCGGCCTGTCGCCCGAACGGATCGACCGGTGGGACGGGCAGAAAAAGGGCCTGTTCCTGGCCGTGGCGGAGCTCGACCACGGCTTCGAGAGCGGCGACCTGGTCGTCATCACCGAACAGGACATCTTCGGCGACCGGCTGCGCGGCCGGCCCGGAAGAGACCGCAGGACCGACGCCTTCCTCACCGAACTGTCGACGCTGAGCCAGGGCGATCTGGTCGTCCATCGCGAGCACGGCATCGGCCGCTACGAGGGGCTGGAGACCGTCGCCGCCGCCGGTGCGGACCACGATTGCCTGCGCCTCGCCTACCAGGGCGGCGACACGCTCTTCGTGCCGGCGGAGAATATGGACGTGCTGTCCCGCTTCGGCAGCGATTCGGAAACCGCCACGCTGGACCGGCTGGGCACCACGGCCTGGCAGGCGCGCAAGGCCAGGGTGAAGGGCCGGATTGCGGAAATGGCCGGGCAGCTCATCGCGATTGCCGCCCGGCGCGAATTGCGCAAGGCGCCGGTCGCGGACGGATCGCAGGGCCCGGCCCGGGAGTTCTCCGCGCGGTTCCCCTTCGCCGAGACCGACGATCAGATCCGTGCGATCGACGAGACCCTGGACGATCTGGCGTCCGGCCGGCCGATGGACAGGCTGGTGTGCGGCGATGTCGGCTTTGGCAAGACGGAAGTCGCCCTGCGCGCGGCGTTCGCGGCGGTCATGGCCGGGTTGCAGGTCGCCGTGATCGTCCCCACGACCCTGCTGGCGCGCCAGCATTTCCGGACCTTCCGGGAGCGGTTCGAGGGGTTTCCCGTCCGGGTCGGCCAACTGTCCCGCCTCGTGGCGCCGGCTGAGGCGGCGCGCACCCGAAAGGAGCTGGAGGCCGGGACCCTCGATATCGTCGTCGGCACCCATGCCCTGCTGGGCAAGACCGTGCGCTTCCGCACGCTCGGCCTGGCGGTCGTCGACGAGGAGCAGCATTTCGGCGTCGCCCAGAAAGAGCGGTTGAAGACGCTGCGCGCTGACGTCCATGTCCTGACGCTGACCGCAACGCCAATCCCGAGGACGCTGCAACTGGCGCTCGCCGGCGTGCGTGACCTCAGCCTGATCGCGACGCCGCCGGTCGACCGGCTCGCCGTGCGCACGTTTGTGCTGCCCTACGATTCGGTGGTCATCGAGGAGGCCATCCGCCGGGAATTGCTGCGCGGCGGGCAGGTTTTCTGGGTCTGCCCGCGCATCCGCGACCTCGATCTTCTGGCCGAGCGGGTGACGCGCCTGGCGCCCGGCGTACGCTACGCCATTGCCCACGGGCAGATGGCGGCGGCGGACCTCGAGCAGGTCATGGCGCGATTCTACGACGGCGAGGTGCGCATCCTGCTCTCGACCAACATCATCGAATCCGGCCTCGACATCCCGACGGTCAACACCATCGTCCTGCACCGGGCGGACCGGTTCGGCCTCGCCCAGCTTTATCAGCTGCGCGGGCGGGTCGGGCGCTCGAAGACCCGCGCCTACGCCTATCTGACCCTGCCGGAGGACCGGAAGATCACCGGCACGGCCCTGAAGCGGCTGGAAGTCATGCAGACCCTGGATACGCTGGGCGCCGGTTTCTCGCTCGCCAGCTACGACATGGACATCCGGGGCGCCGGCAACCTGCTGGGCGAGGAGCAGTCCGGGCATATCCGGGAAATCGGGATCGAACTGTACCAGCAGATGCTGGAAGAGGCGGTCGCCGAAGCGCGGCAGGGAGAGGATGCCGATGCCGCCCCCGCCCGGGCGCGCTGGTCGCCGCAGATCAACCTCGGCGCCTCGGTACTGATTCCCGAGACCTACGTTCCGGACCTGGGCGCCCGTCTCGGCCTGTACCGCCGCCTGTCGGACCTGGCCGAGCCCGCCGATCTCGACGGTTTTGCCGCCGAACTGGTCGACCGGTTCGGCGCCCTGCCGCCCGAGGTCGAAAACCTGATCGAGACCGTTGCGATCAAGCAGTTGTGCTATCCCGCCCATGTCGCGAAGATCGACGCCGGCCCCAAGGGCGCGGCGATCGCCTTCCACGACGACCTGTTTCCGGACGCGGACGCCCTGGTCGCCTACATCGCCGGCGAGCGCGGCACGGTGACCCTGCGCCCGGATCAGACGCTGCTGTTCCGCCGCAACTGGGAGGATGCCGCCGCCCGGATGCGCGGCGTCAAGACCATCCTGAAGATTCTGGCCGGGCTGGCGGGCGGAAGGGAGGGGTCCGGCGTCCCGGAGACCGGCGGCGCGGAGACCGGCGGCGCGGAGACCGGCGGCGGGCCTTGACCGAGCCGCGGGCCGGTTGAAATTGCCCGATTTTTTGCCGGCTTAAAATGGACAGACCGGTCTGATTTTTCCAATTTTTTTGCAGCCCGTTCTTTCTAACTCCTTGGAATTGCCGGAAAAATCTCCTCGGGAAAGATGCAATTTAATCGCAATAAGGTATTTATACCTATATTGTTGTGGACTGCGGCAGACGCACTCCGGGCGCTGATAAGAGATCAAATAGAGAACAAAACTGGAAATGTCAAGAGATAATTTCGTATTCCGGATAATATTATTCCTCGCACCGCGCCCGTGCCGCCGGCAGTCCTCCGCGAAAGGGGCCGGCCGCCGAAATCGCTTCGGCGCCGCAGGCGGATTCGGGCGGGTTCAGGCGGCTTCGGGATGCGGCGGTTCCGGCGCGGCGCCCCTTTTGCCGCGCAGTATGTTTGCCTCCAGCAGACCCTCGATGCGCGCCGATCGCTCGCGCAACTGGCCGATATCTTCGCCAATGCGTACCGTGCGTTCGCGAAGTTGACCGATCTCTTCGCCAATGCGCGCCGTCCGATCGTGCAGCTGGTCGATCTCTTCGCCAATGCGCGCCGTCCGTTCGTGCAGCTGGTCGACCTCTTTGCCGATGCGCGCCGTCCGATCACGCAACTGGCCGATCTCTTCGCTCTGTTTCCCGAATCGGGCGTTCATCTCTTCGCCCTGTTTCTCGAAGCGGGTGTTCATTTCTTCGCTCTGCTTCGCGAAGCGGGCGTTCATTTCGGCGCGAAGTTCCTTGATTTCGGCGCGCATCTCGGCGCGCAGCGCACGATTATCCTGGCGCAGCCACGTAAACAGCGTGAGCAGCATGGCGCCGAGCGCAACGAATCCGGCCAGGTTCACGATCATGGCGCAACATTATCACCGCCGCTGCGCAGCTGTCGACACCGATATTGTATCGATTTAAATTCCGGGTTCGAACGACACCCAAATTAGCCGCCCTTGCCCGATCGCCGCTCCGGACCGCCGCTTTCCGGCTCAAGGCCGGCGGACAGACCGCCGCTTGATCGGCGCGCCGGTCCCGCCTAGGGTGCGGCCACCCATGCGGGTGCGCCGCCGCCAGCGCGCTCAGTCCCGAACCACAGGCCTTTCGATGACCGAACAGATCCGTTTCACCGGCACCGACAGCTATGTCGCGACCGAAGACCTGATGGTGGCGGTGAACGCCTCCGTGACCCTGCAACGACCGCTGCTCATCAAGGGCGAGCCCGGCACCGGCAAGACCGTGCTGGCCCAGGAGGTCGCCCGGGCGCTCGGCAAGTCGCTGATCGAATGGCACATCAAGTCGACGACCAAGGCGCAGCAGGGCCTGTACGAATACGACGCAGTCGACCGGCTGCGCGATTCCCAGCTCGGCGATGAGCGGGTGCACGACATCCGCAACTACATCAAGAAGGGCAAGCTGTGGGAGGCCTTCGAGGCCGACGACGCGCCCGTCCTGCTGATCGACGAGATCGACAAGGCGGACATCGAGTTCCCGAACGATCTGCTGCTCGAGCTCGACCGCATGGAGTTCCATGTCTACGAGACGCGGGAGACGATCCGGGCCCGGCACCGGCCGATCGTCATCATCACCTCGAACAACGAGAAGGAACTGCCGGACGCCTTCCTGCGCCGCTGCTTCTTCCACTATATCCGCTTCCCGGACCACGAGACGATGGAACAGATCGTCGATGTCCACCATCCGGGCCTGAAGAAGAACCTGCTGCGCGCCGCGCTCAAGGCGTTCTACGACATCCGCGAGGTGCCCGGCATCAAGAAGAAGCCGAGCACGTCGGAACTGCTCGACTGGATCAAGCTGCTGGTGGTCGAGGACATCCCGCCCGAGGCGCTGAAATCCGACGACATGAAGGCGATCCTGCCGCCGCTCTACGGCGCGCTGGTCAAGAACGAGCAGGACGTCCACCAGTTCGAGCGCCTGATCTTCATGGCCCGCAGAGGGCAATAGGGCGGGGACAACAAGGCGCGGGCAAGAGACGCGACGGTACGGGGCGCCGCCGAATCCCATGACGGATCGCAATGCCGGCCCGGACGCCGACTTTGAGCGGACCGTCCGGGACCTGATCGACAGCAAGACCAAGCCGCTCGGCGCCTTGGGGCAGGTCGAGGCGGTCGCGCTGCAACTGGCGCGCGCGACCGGAACCGTCGCGCCCCGGCTCGACTCCTGCGAACTGACCATCTTCGTGGCGGACCACGGCATCGCGGCGGAAGGCGTATCCGCGTATCCCCAGGCTGTAACCCGGGAAATGGTCCTGAACTTTCTGAATCGCGGTGCGGCGGCCAACGTCTTTGCCGAAGCGGTCGGCGCGTCGGTCCGGGTGGTCGATGCCGGTGTGGGCGGCGACCCGATCGATCATCCCGATCTCGTGCAGCGGCGCATCGGGCCGGGGACCCGCAACTGCCTTGTTGAGCCTGCAATGACCGGGGCGCAGCGCGACGACGCCTTGCGGGCCGGCCGGCAGCTTGCCGAAGAAAGCCCGGCTGATGTCCTGTGCTTCGGCGAAATGGGTATCGGCAACACCTCCGCGGCGACGCTCCTCGCCCACAAGCTGCTCGGCCTCCCGGTCGCCGACCTTGCCGGGCGCGGCACCGGGCTGGACGACGCCGGCCTGGCGCACAAGACAGCCATTCTCGAAGCTGCCGCCGAACGGACCGCGCCGGACCTGGGTGCCGCGCAGGCGCTGGCGGAATATGGCGGATTCGAAATCGCGATGATGGCCGGGGCCATGCTGGGCGCGGCGCAATCGAACAGGCCGGTTCTGGTCGACGGGTTCATTGCCACCGCCGCTGCCGTCGTCGCCCTGGGTATCGAACCGGCGGCCGAACGCAACCTGATCTACGCCCATCGCTCTGCCGAGCACGGGCACCGGACGATGCTCGATGCGCTCGCCGCCCGGCCGATCCTCGACCTGGAGATGCGCCTCGGCGAAGGCACCGGCGCGCTGCTGGCCTGGCCGGTCGTCCGGGCGTCGTCGGCGATGCTCACGGACATGGCGAGTTTCGAGAGCGCCGGCGTCAGCGGGCCGGCCTAGGGCCGGGGGCGTGGGATGCGGTCCGCGCTCGCCCGCCAATGGCTCCTGTTCCGGATCGCCTGCCAGATGCTGACGCGGGTTCCGGCCGCCCGGGGCATCGATTACGCGCCCGAGCTCGACGCCGCGGCCGTGCGCTACTATCCGGCGGTCGGCATCCTTGTCGGGCTGGCCGGCGGCGCGGTCTTTGCGGCGTCATACGGCCTGTTCGGTCCGTTCTCTGCGGCCGTGCTGGCCCTTGCCGCCACCGCGCTGCTGACCGGCGCCATGCATGAGGACGGGCTCGCCGACACGGCGGACGGCATCGGCGGCGGGCGTACCGCCGAGCGCGCGCTGGAGATCATGCGCGACAGCCGGATCGGCGTTTACGGCGTGCTCGCGCTCGGACTCATCCTCGCGGTCAGGGTTTTCGCCGTCGCGGGCGTGCCGCCGTGGATCGGCTTCGCCCTCCTGATCGCTGCGCACGGACTCAGCCGGTGGAGCGTCGTGGTCGTGATCGCGACAGCGAATTATGTCCGATCGTCCGGAATCGCGAGCCCGGTTGCCGGCCCGGTCACACAGACCGCACACCTGACCGCCGGAGGGACGGCGCTGGCCTGCCTGGTCCTGTTGGGACTCGCCGCATCTCCGGCTGCCGCCTTCGGCGCGCTCATCGGGTCAATCTGCGGCCACGTAGCGGCCCGGGCGTTTTTCCAGCCGAAGCTGAAGGGCTATACCGGCGACACCCTGGGCGCGACCCAGCAGGTCAGCGAGATCGGCGCCTATCTCGGCCTGCTGGCCTGCCTCTGAGGCAGGAAGGTCACGACGCGCGGACGTGTCGGGAAATGTCGTGATGTATCGCGATTTGTCGTGGCCCGGCCGCCGCGCGCCTCGCATCCTCTTCCGTCCCATTGACCCGGCGCTGTAGGGGAGGGTTTCAAACCCTCCCCTACGATGGTGGCCGCACGATGCGCGCGCCGGGCCGGCTATTGCGATTCGTCGGGCACTGCCGCCAGGGCGCTGTCGAGCCGGGTCCAGGCGGCCTCGTCGGGCGGCAGGCCGAAGCGCAGCCAGTCGGGCCGGTCCGGAAAGTCGCGGACCAGGATTCCGGCGCGTCCCAGCGCGTCGGCCACGGCCGGCGCTTTCTCGTGCCGCACCAGGCGGAAGAGCGACGTGTACCCGACCGATTCGAGGCCGTATCCGGCCAGCAGCGAAGCCAGCCTGGCGCCGGCCGTCGTCAGCCGCCCGGCCGTTTCCTGCCGCCACGCCGCGTCGTTGAGCGCCATGCAGGCGATGTGTATCGCGACGCCGGAAACCGGCCACGGCCCGAGCGCCTGTTCCACCCGCTCGACGATGCCGCGCTCCGCGATCAGGAAGCCGAGGCGCACGCCGGCCAGCCCGTAGGCCTTGCCGAACGAGCGCAGAACGATCAGGCCCGGCAGCGGAACGGCGGGCGCAACGCTCAGATGTGCGTCGCCGAATTCGGCGAAGGCCTCGTCGACGATCAGCCGGCCGCCGCGCCGCGCCCTTTGCGATTGCAGGGTTTCGATCGCCGCTGCATCCAGCCTTCGCCCGTCGGGATTGTTCGGATTGCACAGGACGGCGACGCTGCCGGAATGCAGCACGTCCGGTTCCCCGCCTTCGATGACCGCGGCGCCGGCGGCCGACCAGACGGCGGCATGTTCGCCATAGGTCGGCGCGAGGACGGAGACCTGTGCCGCCGGGAGAATGCGCGGCAGGGTCGAGATAAGGAGCTGGGTTCCCGCGGCGACGGCGACCAACTCCGGATCGCGTGTGCCGTAGGCGCCCGCTGCCGCTTCCTTGAGCTGTCGGATTTGTGCCTGCTCCGGCAGGCGCGTATAGGCTGTGTCGGGGATTGCCGGCACGGGATAGGAAAAGGGGTTGATGCCGGTCGACAGGTCGATCAGCGGTTCCGGCGCGTCCGGAAACCGCCGGCGCAGACGGGAGAGATCGCCGCCGTGGCGAATCATGCGGCGGACTCCAGCCCGTTCGGGGCCCGTCCGGCTGCGGCGGGGATCGTGACGGCCGAAATGTGGTTCGAGACCAATCTGCTTCTCCTGGCCGCCGCCCTCCTGGTCGAGGCGGCGTTCGGCTATCCGAAGAGCCTGACCCGCCTGCTGGGCCATCCCGTTATGTGGATCGGCGCGCTCGTCGAGCGGATCGAGCGCCGCTGGAACCGGCCGACCTTGCCCGATCCGCAGCGGCGCCTCAACGGTGTGTGGTGCGTTGCGGCAATGCTGATCGTCTCGGCCGGCGCTGCCGCCATACTGCAGGGTATGGCCGTCGGGCTTCTGCCGTGGCTCGCCGCCGTGCTCTGCCTGGCCGTTCTCGCGTCGTCCCTTTTCGCGCAGCGTAGCCTCTACGACCATGTGGCGGCGGTTCGGGAAGGACTTGCATTCGGGGGGGTGCCGGAAGGGAGAAAGCAGGTTGCGCGCATCGTCGGCCGCGATCCGGCGGCCCTGGACGAGGCCGGCGTCGCCCGCGCGGCCATCGAAAGCCTCGCCGAGAATTTTTCCGACGGCGTGACGGCGCCGGCGATCTGGTGCGCCCTGTTCGGGTTGCCCGGCGCGGCGGCCTACAAGGCGATCAACACGGCGGACAGCATGATCGGCCACAGGAACGAACGCTACGGGCAGTTCGGCCGCTTTGCCGCCTGGCTCGACGATCTGGTCAACCTGCCGGCGTCGCGGCTGAGCGCGGGATGGATCGTGCTTGCGGCGATGGCGATGCCCGGCGCGTCGCCGGCCGGCGCGCTCCGGGCGGTCCGGCGCGATGCCCGCCGCCACCATTCGCCCAACGCCGGCTGGCCGGAAGCCGCCATGGCCGGGGCGCTCGGCCTGCGCCTCGGCGGTCCGCGGCAGTATGCCGAATCCTTCGTCGACGACCCGTGGATGGGCGACGGACGGGCGGCGGCGACGCCGAACGATATTGACCGGGCGCTCGGTCTCTACCGCCGGGCCTGCACGTTCCAGGCCGCTGCGGTTTGCATCCTGTTTCTCGCTATCGCGCTATAGCGATCAGGCGGTCCAGATCGACATGCGCTTCGAGGTGGCGGGCCAGCTCGTCGAGGGTCCGGTCGACCAGGGCATCGTGCGAATCGATACCGCTCTTCGCGCCGAAGCTGCGCAGCCATTCGGCACGGTGCCGGTCGCTGCCGAACAGCCCGTGCACATAGGTGCCGACAACCCGGCCGTCGGCCGAACGCGCGCCGTCCGGCCTGCCGTCGGACAGCCGGTGGACCGGCCGCTCCGCATCCGGCCCGCAGGTCCGGCCCATATGAATTTCGTAGCCGGAAAAGGGCGTGCCGCCCCCGACAGATTCGCCCGTGACTTCGGCGACCGTTTTCGGGGCGGTCAGGACGGTATCGACCTCCAGCAGGCCCAGGCCATCGACCGATCCGGGCGGACCTTCCAGACCGTCCGGGTCCGAGATCGTCCGCCCGAGCATCTGGAAACCGCCGCACAGGCCGAGGACCCGCCCGCCGCGGCGCCGGTGGGCGAGAATGTCGATATCCCAGCCTTCGTCGCGTAAGGCCGACAGGTCCGCGATCGTCGCCTTGCTGCCGGGCAGGATGACAAGGTCGAGGCCGGGCGGCAGCGGTGCGCCGCGCTCAACCAGCTTCAGGTCGATATCCGGCTCGGCTTTCAAAGGGTCCAGATCGTCGAAATTGGCGATCCGCGGCAGGTGTGGCACGGCAATCCGGACAGGCTTGCCCGCCGCGCCACCTGTGTCCCCGTCGCCGTTCCCCTCGTCGTTCCCGTCTCCGTTCTGGGCCGAGAGGTCATAGGAATCTTCGGCGGGCAGGTAGCGGGCCGGTTCGAAGAAGGGCACCAGCCCAAGAGCCGGCCAGCCGGTGCGCCGGGCAATCTCCGCCATGCCGTCGTCGAACAGGGAAGGGTCGCCGCGCATCTTGTTGACCATGAAGCCGGCGACCAGGGCCGCGTCCGACGGTGCGATGACGGCCCCGGTGCCGACGAGCGAGGCGATCACGCCGCCGCGGTCGATATCGCCGATCAGCACCACGGGAATGTCGGCGGCGGCGGCGAAGCCCATGTTGGCGATGTCGGCGGTCCTCAGGTTCGTTTCCGATGCGCTGCCCGCGCCTTCGACGACGATGAAATCCGCGCCCCGGCGCACTTTCCCGAAACTCTCCATCACCTGCGGCATCAGCCGGGGTTTGATGGTCTGGAACTCCCGGGCGCGGGCGTCGCCCGTCACCTTGCCCTGCACCACGATTTGCGCGCCGGTCTCCGAACTCGGCTTGAGCAGGACCGGATTCATGTGAACGCTCGGGGCGACGCGCGCCGCCCGCGCCTGGAGCGCCTGGGCCCGGCCGATCTCGCCGCCGTCGGCCGTGACCGCGGCGTTGTTCGACATGTTCTGGGGCTTGAAGGGGCTGACCGTATGACCGCGGTTCGACAGGGCGCGCAGCAGGCCGGCGGCGAGGACCGATTTGCCGACATTCGACCCGGTGCCCTGCAGCATGACCGCCCGGCCCATGACCGCTCCGCCCATGACCGCTCTGCCTTAAACGCCCTTGGGGGGCATCAGTATTCGATCCCCTCCTGGGTCTTCACGCCGGCTTTGAAATGATGCTTCACGAGAGTCATCTCGGTGACGAGATCGGCGGCCTCGACCAGCGGCGCCTTGGCGTTGCGGCCGGTCACCGCGACGTGCAGCGTCTCGGGCCGCGCGGCCAGCCCCGCCAGCACCTCGTCGAGCGGCAGGTAATCGTAGCGCAGGGCGATATTCAGTTCGTCCAGGATCACCAAGCCGAAGTCCGGGTTCGCCATCATGGCGCGCGCGGTCTCCCAGGCCTTCCGGCACGCCGCGATGTCGCGCGCCTTGTCCTGGGTCTCCCAGGTGAAGCCCTCGCCCAGCGCGTGCCACTCGACCATGTCCGGCGCCATCGCCTCGAGCGCGATCTTCTCGCCGGTCGACCAAGCACCCTTGATGAACTGGACGACGCCGACCCTGCGGCCCCGGCCGATCATGCGCAGGGCCAGGCCGAAGGCGGCGGTCGACTTGCCCTTGCCGGTGCCGGTATGGACCATGAGCAGGCCCTTCTCGATCTGCTTCGAGGCGACCTCGGCATCCTGCACCGCCTTGCGGTGGGCCATCTTCGCCTTGTGGCGGGCATTCTGTTCGGTGTCGTCGCTCATTGCGGTCCTTTGACGATCATGGGAATCCCGGCCACCATGAAGTGCACATGTTGCGCGATTGCAGCAACCCTGCGGTGCAGGTTGCCGGCGGCATCGCGGAAGTCCCGGGCGAGCCGGTTTTCCGGGACGATTCCCAGGCCGACTTCGTTCGAAACCAGTACGGTCCTGCCATTCCGGCGCTCCAGCGCCTCGATCAATCCGTCTGCCGCCGGGCCGACCGGGCGGTCCTCGAGCATCAGGTTGCTGAGCCACAGCGTCAGGCAATCGACCAATACGGGCGCGCCGTCCGGGGCGGCGTCCAGGGCGGCGGCGAGGTCGAGCGGCGCCTCGACCGTCCGCCAATCGGCGCCGCGCCGTTTCCGGTGTTTGTCGATGCGCCGGCGCATTTCGTCGTCCAGGGCTTCGGCGGTCGCGATGTAGTACCAGGGCGGCGGCGCGGCCTCGACCAGCGCCTCGCCGTGGCGGCTCTTGCCCGAGCGTGCGCCTCCGAGGACGAGAGTGAGGTTATCGAGAGTCATGGCGCTCCCGGATCGTGCGGTCCGGCGGTTCCCGAATTCGCCGCCCGGAACCGGCCCGGCCATTCGCTTGACACCCCTTCGGGCGCACGCATAAGTAGCGGCGACGATGCCTTTAGCCTAGGCGCAAATTGGATGCAGCCGGGCCGGACAGGGTGCAACAGGGGCACATAAGGATGACCGACCGGCGCCCGGTTCTGCATATCTGCCTGACTTGCAAGCCGGCGGGGGAGGAACCCGCCGCGCCGGGCGAGGACACCGCGGGCGCCCGGCTGCACGCGGCGGTCGTGGACCGATTGCACGTGCGGCATCTGGCGGACTCGGTCCGGGTCAATCCGGTCACCTGCATGGCCAACTGCGAGCACGGCTGCAGCCTGGCGGTCTCGGCGCCGGGCAAATGGGCCTATCTCGCCGGCTACCTCTCGGCCGAGCTGGCGGACGACGTGATCGACTACGCGCTGGTCTACGCCGCATCGAAGACCGGCGTGGTCATGCCGTCGAAGCGCGCGCCTTCCCTGCGCGACGTCATCGTCGCCCGCGTGCCGGCCCATCCCGACGATCTCCCCGAACCGCGAGAGAATGCATGAGCTATTCCGCCGCCAAAATTCCCGCCACCATCATCACCGGCTTTCTCGGCGCCGGGAAGACCACGATGGTGCGCCATCTGCTCGGCAACGCGAACGGCCGGCGGCTCGCCGTCATCGTCAACGAGTTCGGCGCGGAGGGCGTCGACGGCGAGACGCTGAAGAGCTGCGGGATCGAGGACTGCCCGGAGGAGAATATCGTCGAGCTGGCCAACGGCTGCCTGTGCTGCACCGTGGCCGACGATTTCCTGCCGACCATGCAGGCGCTGATCGACCGGGACGAACCGCCCGACCATATCGTGATCGAAACCTCCGGCCTGGCGCTGCCCAAGCCGCTGATAAAGGCGTTCGACTGGCCGGACATCCGATCCCGCATGACGGTGGACGGCGTGGTCGCCGTGATCGACGGTCCGGCGGTCGCCGAAGGCCGCTTCGCCGACGATCTGGAGGCCGTCGAGGCGATGCGCCGGGAAGACCCCTCCATCGAACACGACAACCCGCTCCAGGAACTCTACGAAGACCAGCTCATGGCGGCGGATATCGTCGTCCTCAACAAGACGGACCTGCTGGAGGCGGAGACGCTGCCGGAGTTGCGCGAGTCGATCGCCGAGTCGGCCGGCCGCTCGCTCAGGATGATTGCAACGCAGGAAGGCGCGGTCGATCCGGCGATCCTGCTCGGCCTCGACGCAGCGGCGGAGGACGATCTGGCCGCCCGGCCGTCGCACCATGACGGCGAGGACGACCACGAGCACGACGACTTCGAATCCTTTGACGTGGCGCTCGGGGAAATCGCGTCGCCGGAGTCGTTCGCCGACCGCCTGTCGCGCATTGCGGCCGCGCACGACATCCTCCGGATCAAGGGGTTCGTCGCGGTCGCCGGCAAGCCGATGCGCCTTGCCGTTCAGGGAGTCGGGCAACGGATCAACCATCACTACGACCGTCCCTGGGCTGTCGAAGAAAGCCGTGAGACCCGTCTGGTCGTCATCGGGCAGACCGGCATGGACCGCCCGGCCATTACCGCGGCGCTTGCTGCCTGACCCATGCACCTGCTGTTCCGCGAAGCCCACAGCCTGGACGAAACCGACGTTGCCGTCGATCTCGGCCAGAGCCCGGCGGACATGGTGTTCCTGTCCTTCGCGGATACCGACCTGGCGGCCGCCACGGTGGCGTGCCGCGATTTGGGCGAAGCGCTGCCGTCGCTGCGGCTCGCCAATATCGGAAAGTTGCGGCATCCGCTGTCCGTCGACGTCTATGTCGAGGAGGTGATCGCGCGGTCGCGCGCGGTTGCGGCGCGCCTGCTCGGCGGACTGGATTTCTGGCGCTACGGCATCGAGGAAATTGCCCGGGCTTGCGCCGAACGGAACATCCCGCTGGCACTGGTGCCCGGCGACGGGCGGCCCGATCCGCGGCTTGCCGGGTTGTCCACCGTCGCGCCCGGAGACCTGGAGCGCCTGGACCGCTGCTTCGCCGAGGGCGGCCCGCACAATGTCGGTCTCGCGCTGGCGCGGATGGCGCATCTCGCCGGCCTGCGGCCCGCTCCGAAGATGCACCTCCGGCCCGTCCCGCCGTTCGGCGAACAGGCGCTGGCGCCGGACCCGCAGCACTGCACGGCAACGGCCGTCGTTCTGTTCTATCGCGCCTATCTGCTGGCCGGAGATATCGCACCGCTGACCGATCTGGCGGTGCGGCTTGCGGAACGCGGAATCCGGACGGTCGGCCTCTATGTCAACAGCCTCAAGGAGCCGGAGACTGCCGCCTTCGTAACCGACCGCCTGAAGGCAATCGAACCGGACATCGTGCTCAACGCGACAGCCTTTTCCGCGCGGCGCGACGATGCGGGGTCGCCGCTCGACGCCGCCGGCGTGCCGGTGCTCCAGGTGATGCTGGCCGGATCGTCCCGCGCGGCCTGGGCCGAATCGGCCCGCGGCCTCTCCCAGTCCGATCTCGCCATGCAGATCGTGCTGCCGGAACTCGACGGCCGGCTTTCGACGACGGCGATTTCCTTCAAGTCGGAAGAGGCGCGCGAGGACAGTCTGGAATATGCCCGGACCAGCCACGCCCCCGATTCGCAGGGGATCGCCCTTGCCGCGGAACAGGCCGTGCGCTGGATCCGGCTGGCGCAGCGCCCGCGCAAGGCGCGGCGGATCGGCATGGTGCTGTCCGACTATCCGGCCGCCGGCCAGCTCGCCCATGCCATCGGCCTAGACACGATCGAGAGCGGCGTCGGGATCCTCGATCTGCTGCGCGAGGCTGGCTACGACGTTCAGGCGGGGGTGTCGGCGCTCGATCTGGTCGAAGACCTGTGCAACGGCCCGCCGCGCCCGGTCCTCGATCTCGAAACCTATCGCCGGCTGTTCGCGGCGCTGCCCGAAGCGGCGCAGGCGCGCATTCTCGAAGCCTGGGGCGCGCCGGAGGACGATCCCGCGGTCGAGGACGGCCGTTTCTGCCTGCGCCACGGGCGCTACGGCGGGATTGTCGCCGCGATCCAGCCGGACCGCGGCCGGCAAGCCGACCGCAAGGCGCTGTATCACGATCCGGACGTCCCGCCGCGCCACGCCTATGTCGCCTTCTACCTGTGGCTGCGCTGCGTCGAGGATATCGACGCCATGATCCATCTCGGCGCGCACGGCACGCTGGAATGGCTGCCCGGCAAGGCGGTCGCGATGTCCGAAGCCTGCTTCCCGGCGGCCTTGCTCGGCGGCATCCCGGTCGCCTATCCCTTCATCGTCAACAATCCGGGCGAGGCGGCGGCGGCCAAGCGGCGGCTCGGCGCGGTGACGATCGGCCATCTGACCCCGCCTCTGAAAGCTGCCGGGAGCCACGGCGCCGGTCTCGAACTGGAGCGGCTGATCGACGAATATGCCGGCGCGGACGGGCTCGACAGGCGGCGCACCGGCCTGCTGCGCGGCGAAATCCTGGAGCGGGCGGAAACCCTCGGCCTGCTCGAAGAGTGCGGCGCCGGCGGCGACCTGTCCGACGACGACCGGCTGGCCCGGCTCGATACCTATCTGTGCGACGTCAAGGATTTGCAAATCCGCGACGGGCTGCATGTCTTCGGCCGGGTTCCGGCGGCCGAGCGCCGAACGGCGCTGCTGTCGGCGTTGCAGCGGCATGCGCCGGAAGCGCGGCAGGCTGGGCTGGAGGCGCGGCTCGACGCCTGCGCCGCCTCCGAGCGCCGCGCGCTGCTCAATGCGCTGGACGGCCGGTTCGTCGAACCGGGCCCATCCGGTGCGCCGACGCGCGGCAGGGGCGACGTGCTGCCGACCGGCCGCAACATGTTCACCGTCGATCCGCGCGCCGTGCCGACCCATTCCGCAATGGTGCTGGCCCGGCGCACGGCCGACGAACTGATCCGCCGGCATTTGCAGGAAAAGGGCGAGTGGCCGCGCGCGCTGATGATCGACCTGTGGGGCAGCGCCACGATGCGCACCGGCGGCGAGGACCTGGCGCTCGCGCTGTTGCTGGTCGGCGCAGAGCCCGTGTGGAACGAAGGCGCCGGCCGGGTGACCGGCTTCGAGATCGTCCCGGCGGACCGGCTGGGCCGGCCGCGGGTCGACGTGACCCTGCGCGTCTCCGGCCTGTTCCGTGACGCGTTCGAAGCGCAGATCGCGATGTTCGACGCGGTGGTGCGGGCGATCGGGCGGCGGCAGGAAAGCGCCGAGGTCAATCCGCTGGCCGGTATCGCGGGCAATCTGGACGAAACCGCCTTCCGCAAGGCGACCGCGCGCATCTACGGATCGGCTCCCGGCGCTTACGGTGCGGGCGTGTCCCCGCTGATCGAAAGCGGCATCTGGTCGGCGCGCGAAGACCTGGGCGAGAGCTACCTCATCGCGTCGGCCAGCGCCTACGGACAGGGGCTCGACGGCCGGCCCGATCCCGAGGGGTTTACCGACCGGGTGCGCACTGCCGACGCCCTGATCCATGCCCAGGATCACCGCGACGTCGATCTGCTCGATTCGACCGATTTTGCGGCCCATGAGGGCGGTTTCCTCGCTGCGGCAAACTGCTTGGGCGCGGAACCCGAAGTCTATCACCTCGATACCGCCGATCCCGGGATGCCGCGGGCCAGAACTCTCACCGAGGAAATCACCCGGATCGTGCGGGGACGGGCGGCCAACCCGGCGTGGATCGCCGGCATGATGCGTCACGGTTATCGCGGCGGCGCCGAGATTGCGCGCGCGCTCGACGGCGTGTTCGCCTTCGCTGCGACGATGCCGGACCGGCTCGACCGCCAGTTCGACCTGATTTTCGACGCAACGCTGGGCGACCGCGATGTCGATGCGTTCCTGCGGGAGAACAACCCGGCGGCGCGCGGCGCCATGATCGGCCGGTTCAACGAGGCGCTCGACCGCAGCCTGTGGCAGCCGCGGCGCAACTCGACGGCGGCGGTCCTGCGCGGGGACGTCGAATGACCGGCCCGTCAATCGAAAAGGTAACCAAAGGCTGGTGCCCGTCCCTGTTGACGCCCATGGAGTCGGGCGACGGTCTGCTGGTGCGCATCAAGCCGCGCGCGGCGACGCTGACGGCCGGGCAGGCGGAGGCTGTCGCGCAGGCGGCCCGGCGCTACGGCAACGGCATGATCGAGCCGACCAACCGGGGCCATCTGCAAGTCCGCGGCCTGACGGACGGTACGGTCGGCGGTTTCGCTGCGGCGATGGCCGGGATCGGGCTTGCCGCCGCGACGCCGGAGGCGGAGGCGGTGCGCAACGTCCTCGCCGATCCGCTGGGGCCAGACGATCCCGCTGTGCGCTTCGATTCGCATGCTCTGGCGCACCGGTTGAGCGCTGTTCTGGAAAACGATCAGGCCCTCCATGCGCTGCCGGACAAGTTCGGCCTGCTGGTCGACGCCGGGGTCGCCCTGCCGCTCGCCGGCCGCACGGCGGATATCGCGATCCGGGCCGACGGTGATCGCCTGACGGTCGAGCTGGCCGGCGGCGACCGTGCGCTCCGCCTGCCGGAAGATGCGGTGGAAAACGCGGTCCGCCGGCTGCTGATGGCATTTCTGGCATGGAGAAAAGGGGCGCAAGACGCGGCGGCCACATCCTCGGCCCGGCGCATGAAATCGATGGTTGCCGCCTGCGGCGTCGATGCCGTTTTCGAGGCGGCGGGCCTGAACGGGGTTCGGCTGGTGGAATCCGGACCGCCGCGAGCGGCGGAACCTCCGCCGGCCGGCTTCGCTCCGGTGCGGGACGCGGCATGGGGGTATTTCGCGATTGCCGCGCCGTTCGGCAGCATGGAAGCCGACGGGCTCGTTGCGCTGGCAGGCCTGTCGCGGCGCTATGCCGATGGCACAATCCGGGTAACGCCCTGGAAATCCTTTGTCCTGTGGGGCGTTTCGCCGGCGGACGCCTTCGACCTCCGAAATACGGCCGCGGATATCGGGCTCGTCGCGGAACCCGACGATCCGCGCCGCAGGATCGTCGCCTGCGCCGGCCGGCCGCGTTGTGCGAGCGGATATGCGGACACCCGCGCCGACGCAGCCTTCCTGGCCTCTGCCGGGCTGCCGGGAACGGGGTTGCTCCATGTCTCGGGCTGCGCGAAAGGCTGCGCCCATCCGGCGCCGGCCGGTGCGGCGCTGGTCGCGATGCCGGGCGGTTACGATCTTGTCCGGAACGGACGGGCGGGCGATGCGCCGGACCTCACGAATCTGGCGCGGGAAGCCGCGGCGGAGGCCCTGGCGACCCCGCTTTCGGCGGTCTGCAAAATCCCGGTCCCGGAAACCGTCGGGACCGCGGCGGAATAGGGACGGGCAACGTGGCGCGGTACTACGACTACAGTCGCGACGGCGAAGCGATTTACCAACAGTCTTTTGCGACGATCCGGGCGGAAGCCGACCTTTCCGGCCTGTCCGGGATAGAGGCGCGGGTGGCAGTACGCATGATCCACGCCTGCGGCATGGTCGATCTGGCGGGCGACCTTGGATTCTCGCCGGGTTTTGCAGAAGCCGCGCGCGCGGCCCTGCGCGCCGGCGCGCCGATCCTGTGCGACGCCAACATGATTGCCAGCGGCATCACGTGGCCGCGCCTGCCGGCCGGGAACGAGGTCGTCTGCACGCTCGACGAGCCGGTTGTCCGGGAACTCGCCAAGCGCATGGAAACGACCAGGTCGGCAGCGGCGGTCGACCTGTGGCGCGAGCGGCTGGCCGGCGCCGTCGTCGCCATCGGCAACGCGCCGACGGCGCTGTTCCGCCTGCTCGAATTGCTGGACGAAGGTGCGCCGGCGCCGGCGGCGGTGATCGGCGTGCCGGTCGGCTTCGTCGGCGCGGCCGAGTCCAAGGAAGCGCTGGCGGCCCGGACGGACCTGCCCCATCTCATCGTGCGCGGCCGGCGCGGCGGCAGCGCCATGGCGACCGCAGCGGTCAATGCGCTGGCGAGCGACCGCGAATGATCCGTAGGGAAAGTCCCTTGGAAGCTACTGCAACAGGGCGCCGCTCGAATCCCCCTCCCCTTGGGGGAGGGGTTAGGGGAGGGGTCGTCTGCCGCTGCGCCGCCGTCCGATCCCAGCACTGCGCCAGGGTCCGCGGGGGGGGGGGGGGGGGGGGGGGGGGGGGGGGGGGGGGGGGGGGG
>JAPPLJ010000007.1 GCA_028819475.1 Rhodospirillaceae bacterium | reverse complement strand
CTAGCCCAAGTTTACCGTGTTGGATGAGAGATCTCATCTAAGTTATTTCTTTGCAAAGACATAGAGACTCCCGTCTGTATGACCTACGGTTCCGTATCAGCGGTCAGATCGCGAGGTTCTCAAGGCCCAGGATGTCGTAGATCGCGCGCTGTTCGTCCGTCATCCGCGAGAGCGTCGTCCGGAGTTCTGGCTCGCCGTCCGCCTCCCGCGCGGGATAGAGCACGTCGACCTCGCGGATCCCGCGTAACGCGTCCAGCAACGCGGGGATCGACCCCGGAACGCCGTGACGGCTCAGTTCCCGCTGCAGCAGGCCACACAGCATCAGCGCCAGCACGCAGCAGAACACGTGCACCGCGATCTTCTGATCGGTCCAGTGGTATTGCGGCCGGATCGCGATGCAGTCGCTGTCCTTGAGCTGCCGGAAGGCGCTTTCCACATGATGCTGCGCGCGGTAGCCCCGCACCAACTCGGCGTCGCTCCAGCCCGCCTGGTCGGTGAACAGCAGGGTCTTGCCCAGTAACCTGCGCTGAAGCTGCTCCCAGGCGCGTCGCTGGAAGCGGTAATTGACCTTCGGCAAGCCGTCCACCTCCCGAATCTGGACGGCGAACAGGTCCCGCATGTGGCGGGCCCGCAGCCAGCCGTCGACCTTCTTTTGCGTGCCGGCCAGGCCCGGCTGGCGTCCCCCCCGGATCTTGCCGTCGCGCCAGCGCCGCAACTGCCGCTGCAGGGCGCCGAGGTGCCGGCGCCGTTTCTCGATCTCCCGCAGTAGTGTCCGGCACTGGGCGTCGAACAACCTTTGGTTCCAAGTCACCAGCACCGTGCGCCGGACGCCGAACACTTTGGACTCGGTGCGGTGAGCGCGCACGCCCGCCAGCCCGTCGGCCTCCAGCGAGCGCATCTCGTCCACCGACACGTCCAGCAGATGCGGGTGCTGGGTGGGAACCAGCGACCCGATGAAGTGGAACGGGCTGCGCTCGACCCAGTCCAGGTTCTCGCGCGAGTTGTTGCCCTTGTCGAAGACCAGGGTGACCGTCTCGGTCCCGGCGGCGAGTTCCCGGTAGCGCCGGGCCAAGTCGGCGGCGAGACTTTGAAAGGTCGGCGGGTCGGGCCGGTTGCCGGGATAGGTGCGATGCAGCAGGGGCAGGCGGAAGTCGGTCGTGACCAGCAGGGCCACGCCGATGATGCGCAACGACTTGCGGCCCTCCTTGCTGTGGCCGCGCTGAGCTAGTTCGGAGCGCTCGTTGAAGGTGTCGATGTAGGTGAAGAAGTTGGTGGCGTCAAAGAGGACTTGGCGCAGGTCGAGGCGGAACTCGCGGGTCATGGCGGCGACGATGTCGCGTTCGATGGCGGGGAGGGCGGCGACGGGAACGCGGTGCATGTGGTCCCAGAAGCGCTGGCTGGTGAGCTGGCGCGAGCGCAGGGGGAGCAGGCGGGTGAGAACGGTGGAGTCGAACCAGCGGGCGAGGCTGGCCTTGGAGCCGGGGGCAAGGCAGCGGTTGAGGACGGCGGCGAGCAAGTAGACGCCGACGGAGGGACCGGAGCCGCGCTTGGGGAGATGACGATCGATGTGCTCGACGAGCTGCAAGCGGCGGGCGAGGGAAAGCAGGGCGGCCGAGGCGCCGAATTCACGCACCACCGCCTCCAGAGGCTGGGCGGGGGCGGGGCCGGCGCGGAGCTTCTCGACGATTTTGTCGGCGCGACCGAGATAGGTCTGGGAAACGATCTTGGGCTTGCCATCGACGCGCTTGCAGACGCGGGCGTAGTAGTAGGGACGGCCGCGGATGATTTTTTTGACGATGCTGGCCATATATTAGGTCATACAATAGCGTGTGGAAGGGATCCGAGTCAAGGGGATTCGGTTCCATAGAAAATATTTCCTGCGGAAAGACGGACAGTTACGATTGGGAGAGACTTGGAAGATCTCACTAGAAGTTAGGTCATACAAAAGACAAGGGGACAAGGAGGGAGTCCCAGGTCGGACTGGGAGAAAACCCCTTTCTTATCAGTAACTTGAACTTGAAAACCCGGTCGGCCCAAGCGCTAGGACAATGCTATGCTGATGCGAACACGGTAAAGTCGGGCTAG
>JAPPLJ010000006.1 GCA_028819475.1 Rhodospirillaceae bacterium | reverse complement strand
GCCCGCCCTCTGCGTCGTTTCAATCCTCGCCCACCCCTAGAGGTGGGCGCTACGACGGCTTCCGGCGGGGACGCTCGCCGGCCTCATTGTTTCAATCCTCGCCCACCCCTAGAGGTGGGCGCTACGCCATGGCGAGAAACGTATGGATCACTATACCCACTGTTTCAATCCTCGCCCACCCCTAGAGGTGGGCGCTACGGCCCGCGCAACCCCTATTTGCTGCGCGCCGCCCGGAAAGTTTCAATCCTCGCCCACCCCTAGAGGTGGGCGCTACTATTTGTCGCCAAACGGTAGCCCTTATGCAATATGTTTCAATCCTCGCCCACCCCTAGAGGTGGGCGCTACGTCGTTGCCGGAAGAGGTGTTGCGAGTGGTGGTGCGAGTTTCAATCCTCGCCCACCCCTAGAGGTGGGCGCTACCTTAGTAGAAGCATTGTCTCTGCGGGCGTCTGAGGCGTTTCAATCCTCGCCCACCCCTAGAGGTGGGCGCTACCTGGCCGAGACCAGGCCTTCCAGGGACGATCCACCTAGTTTCAATCCTCGCCCACCCCTAGAGGTGGGCGCTACCATGGCGAAAGTGGCTGTGCCAATACGGTCCGGGATTGTTTCAATCCTCGCCCACCCCTAGAGGTGGGCGCTACGAGGATGGCCGGCCCGGCGCCGATGGGGTGGCCTATGTTTCAATCCTCGCCCACCCCTAGAGGTGGGCGCTACCCTTTGCTCGACGCGACCGGCTTCACGGCGGCCACTGTTTCAATCCTCGCCCACCCCTAGAGGTGGGCGCTACCATGGCGAAAGTGGCTGTGCCAATACGGTCCGGGATTGTTTCAATCCTCGCCCACCCCTAGAGGTGGGCGCTACGAGGATGGCCGGCCCGGCGCCGATGGGGTGGCCTATGTTTCAATCCTCGCCCACCCCTAGAGGTGGGCGCTACGCTGTAGGCGATGGAACCCAACACCATTATCACCGTTTCAATCCTCGCCCACCCCTAGAGGTGGGCGCTACCTGGATGTCTTTGTGCGCATTTCCGGGGTCATTGCAGTTTCAATCCTCGCCCACCCCTAGAGGTGGGCGCTACGCCACCGTTCCTGGACTCGCCGATTGACACCTATGTTTCAATCCTCGCCCACCCCTAGAGGTGGGCGCTACGCATATCGACATCACCCGGCTCGTGAAATTGGTTGTTTCAATCCTCGCCCACCCCTAGAGGTGGGCGCTACCATGGGAAGTGGGCGATCTGTGTATTTCAGTGTCAGAGTTTCAATCCTCGCCCACCCCTAGAGGTGGGCGCTACGCCAAAACCCGCAGGAATAGCGAGTTTTATTTTGAGTTTCAATCCTCGCCCACCCCTAGAGGTGGGCGCTACCGGGCGCACGGCCTGATAATAATGGTGGGTATCATGACGTTTCAATCCTCGCCCACCCCTAGAGGTGGGCGCTACATACGCTTGCTGCACCCGGGCCCGATGAAACGCCGTTTCAATCCTCGCCCACCCCTAGAGGTGGGCGCTACGCCGACGTCCGTCCCCGCTCCAAGCTGTTGAACAGGTGTTTCAATCCTCGCCCACCCCTAGAGGTGGGCGCTACACCCTGACGGATGGGGTAAAGATCCGGGTCAAGTGGTTTCAATCCTCGCCCACCCCTAGAGGTGGGCGCTACGTGGGCCGGCGTGACGTATGATCAATTACGATTTATGGTTTCAATCCTCGCCCACCCCTAGAGGTGGGCGCTACAGTAGTAAAGGTGAGACGGATCAACGTGATTATTATGTTTCAATCCTCGCCCACCCCTAGAGGTGGGCGCTACTTACGGGGATCATAGGTGTCACACCAATGTTCAATGTTTCAATCCTCGCCCACCCCTAGAGGTGGGCGCTACGAGCGACAGAGAGCGCCAATTCCGTACCACATTTGTTTCAATCCTCGCCCACCCCTAGAGGTGGGCGCTACACCGGCAATATTCTCAATTCGGCGAACGCTCGTGTATTTCAATCCTCGCCCACCCCTAGAGGTGGGCGCTACCGGCGGCGGCTTCCACCTCGGCACGGTCCCCGCCGTGTTTCAATCCTCGCCCACCCCTAGAGGTGGGCGCTACCGTCCCCGAACCCAAAAATGTTCGATGATCCATTGTGTTTCAATCCTCGCCCACCCCTAGAGGTGGGCGCTACGTTCCTACGGGCGGGGGATCGGTGTCATTCGCGACGTTTCAATCCTCGCCCACCCCTAGAGGTGGGCGCTACATTTATTACTGCGAAATCAATGTTCAGGCCTTGTTGTTTCAATCCTCGCCCACCCCTAGAGGTGGGCGCTACACTCAGGGCGCTCATAATGGGCGGACTCATCCTTGTTTCAATCCTCGCCCACCCCTAGAGGTGGGCGCTACCGTGCGGAGAAAGTTGTTGGGCTGTCGTATCAAGGTTTCAATCCTCGCCCACCCCTAGAGGTGGGCGCTACAAAGCGTCTCATTATTGGATTTGATGAAGCGCAAGTTTCAATCCTCGCCCACCCCTAGAGGTGGGCGCTACCGGCAAACCTTACACTGTCAGTGGGGGGGCGCGATGTTTCAATCCTCGCCCACCCCTAGAGGTGGGCGCTACAGTCAGCATAAACAGCATCCGTGACATCAGCCATAGTTTCAATCCTCGCCCACCCCTAGAGGTGGGCGCTACTGTGAGTGTGTGTGATTGCGCCCATGCCTATAGATAGTTTCAATCCTCGCCCACCCCTAGAGGTGGGCGCTACGCGTGGGGGTGTAGAAATGTAGGGGGGGGGTGCATGGTTTCAATCCTCGCCCACCCCTAGAGGTGGGCGCTACACCCAAGTCCGAGACGGAGTGGCGCGAAGCCCCACGTTTCAATCCTCGCCCACCCCTAGAGGTGGGCGCTACTTGCTCGCGGGCCGGGTGTGGCTACACCCTGCCACGTTTCAATCCTCGCCCACCCCTAGAGGTGGGCGCTACCCGGAGGCCAAGCACGGCGTGGGGTACATCATTATGTTTCAATCCTCGCCCACCCCTAGAGGTGGGCGCTACCTCTGTGAGAGTGGCCTGTGTTGCAGTAGACCTCAGGTTTCAATCCTCGCCCACCCCTAGAGGTGGGCGCTACAGTATTACGAAAATCTGC
>JAPPLJ010000005.1 GCA_028819475.1 Rhodospirillaceae bacterium | reverse complement strand
AGGGATTTTCGGTAGCGGTTTCAAGCGAAAAATGTGACTATTCGCTATAATTCCCAAAAAATAACAGGGTATGCGGCGGCGCGAAAACGCTCGTCTCTCCCGCTCCTTCCCGTCATTTCGACCGGAGCGCCGTCAGGCGCGGAGTGGAGAAATGACGGATACGGGATCGGTTCCGGCCGACGCTGAAACTCAAACTGACACATGACCGTATGTTTGAATTTGTTCGCTTTTTATTCAAAATTTTCAATGATTATACGGGATTGCCAAAAAAATTACTAATTTGCGAAAATATGCTCGACACGTATATTCAATATGACTAGTTGATTACACAATCTGCAATCCGGCCGGGCCGATATCCGGTCCTGCGCTTCAAATTCGGGCACGGGCCATGACATTCAAAGCAATCCGCCGCCCTCTCGTCTGGTTGTGCCCGGTGCTGGCCGTCGCCGCCGTCTTCGCGGCCACGTCGCACATGGATTACGCCATCGATCCGCGCGACCGCAATGGCGAAAAGTGGCTCGCCGAACATGGCGGCATGGCGTTCAATCTCGCCATCGTCGTGGACCGGAATGCGCCCTGCGTTCCGGCCGACCGCACCCTGTTCGCCAGCATACAGGCGCCTGTCCGGTAGCGCCGGATACCGCCGGGACCGCAATTCCGGCCGCCCGGAACCGCGACACTTCCGCCATTTTCCGGGCGCCCGGACCGGTACGATCCCGGCTCGATCCCGGCAAGCCGCTTGACCTGACCTGCGGGCCCGGCCATGTTCGGCCGCGACGAATTCACGGTTCCAAGGAAATCGGCCGCATGGCGAAAGAGGATCTGCTGGAGTTTTCAGGGACGGTCACGGAAATCCTGCCGGACGCGATGTTCCGCGTGAGGCTGGAGAACGACCATGAAATCCTGGCGCACACGTCGGGCAAGATGCGCAAAAACCGGATCCGGGTTCTGACGGGCGACAAGGTCAGCGTGGAAATGACTCCCTACGACCTGACCAAGGGGCGGATTACGTTCCGGTTCAAGTAGGGCCGCTTCAAGCAGGGCCGCTTCGGGCGGCGTCGCTTCTTTCGGGTGTCTGCGGCCGGACCGGTCTGTCGGGTGATTGCCGATCGTGACGTTCGTCCTCGCCTCCGCTTCGCCGCGCCGCCTCGACCTTCTCGCCCAGGTCGGCCTCGTCCCGGACCGGGTGCTTCCCGCCGAGATCGACGAGGCGCCGCGCCGCGCCGAATTGCCGGCGGCCTATGCCGCGAGGATGGCGCGGGAAAAATGTGCGCAGGTCAGCCGCCGGTGCAGCGCCGAGCGCGTGCTTGCCGCCGATACGGTTGTCGCCGCCGGGCGGCGCATCCTCGGCAAGCCGGCCGATGCGGCGGCGGCGCGGCGGTGCCTGAACCTGCTGTCCGGCCGGCGGCACCGCGTGATCGGCGCGGTTGCGCTGGCGCTTCCCGCTCCGGCGATACCCGGTCCGGCGGATTCCGGCCCGCCCGGTTCGGAACGGGCGGCCGAACCGGCGCGCATCGCAGTCCGGGTCGTGCAGACCGCCGTCACCTTCAAGCGGCTGCATCCCGGCGAGATCGACCGCTATGTCGAGAGCGGCGAATGGCGCGACAAGGCCGGCGGCTATGCCATCCAGGGCCGGGCGGCGATTTTCGTGCGCCGCCTGTCCGGCTCCTATTCCAATGTCGTCGGCCTGCCGCTGTTCGAAACCTGGGCCTTGCTGGAGGGCGCCGGATGACCTGGCATTGGATGACCCGGCACTGGATGACCGGGCGCGCGGCAACGCCCGGCGGGCCGGCGCGGCCGGAATTCATGCGGCGGGCGTTGCCGTGAGCTGTCCGGTCTGCGGCAAGCCGGCCGAAGCGGCCTATCGGCCCTTCTGTTCGCGCCGCTGCGCCGACGTCGACCTCGGGCGGTGGTTCAACGAGGACTACCGCATCCCGGCCCCGGAAGCGGACGACGGGCCGGACGACGATACGGAAACCGGAGCGGACGAAAGCGTCGGCCGCGGCGGCGCCGGCGCCGGAAACCCGCGCGGCGGGCTGGCGCATCGGGACGCAGGCGGCGGCGCAGCGGGTGGACTTGCCCGGACATCAAACCTATAAGTCGCCTTCTTCGCGCGGGGTCGCCGATCCGGTTCCAGGCCGCCGCCGCAGCGCATCGGGGCCCAGGTAGCTCAGTTGGTAGAGCACGTGACTGAAAATCACGGTGTCGGTGGTTCGATTCCGCCCCTGGGCACCATTCCGGCCCGTCATTACCGTCACATGGGCCATCGCATGGACCGTTCGGGGAGGCCCTGACGCATGGGGCGCCGACGGGCGGCTGCCACGGGGGCGGCCCGGTTGTTGCCGCTGATCCGGGCGCTCGAGGCCGTGCCCGTCTTCCTGTTCTGGGGCCTGATGCGGCTCGTGCCGTCGCCGGCCGCCTCGGCCATCGGCGGCTTCGCCGGTCGTACGTTCGGCCCGCTGCTGCCCTTTTCGCGGCGCGCGAAGGTGAATCTCAAGCGGATATTCCCGGATATGCCGGCGCCCCGGCGGCGCCAGGTCGTGCGCCGGATGTGGGACAATCTCGGCCGGGTCGCCGCCGAATCGGCGCGCATCGAGGCGCTGTGGGATCCCGCCTTGCAGGAGGCCCTTTCGGAGACCGGCATCGCGCGCCTGATGGCGGCGGCGCGGGCCGGCGAAGCCGTCACCCTGCGCGGCGGCCGGCTCGAGATAAGGGGCGCGGAAAACTTCGTCCGCCTGCTGACCCACCGGGGCCCCGCGCTGATCTTCGTGCCCCATATGGGCAACTGGGAGTTCCTGGCGGTCGGGGCGGCGAATTTCGGCGCGTTCACCTCCGTCGTCTTCCGCCGCCCGAACAACCCCTATGTCGGCTGGCTGCTGGACCGGAGCCGGGCCGGCCTGTTCGACCTGCTGCCCAAGGGCTACCAGGGCGGCGTCGCCGCGGGGCGGGTCATGGCCGAGGGCGGTCGCCTCGCGCTGCTGGTCGACCAGAAGAACAATCGCGGCGTCGCGCTGGATTTCATGGGCCGGCCGGCGATGACCGGGCTGACCCTGGCGCGCCTGGCTCTGCGCTTCGATGCGCCCGTGTTCGGCGCCTGCTGCCGGCGGCTGGACGGCCGGCGGTTCGCCATCGAAATCGCCGATCCGATGACGATCGAGCGGACCGGCGACGACCGGGCCGACGAGGCGCGCTTCATGCAGCGGGTCAACGACCGGATCGCCGGATGGGTGCGCGAGACGCCGGAACAATGGCTGTGGCTCCACCGGCGCTGGGGCCGTTAGCCCGGATTTTCCGCCGCATTCGCGGCCTGCGGCGCGACAAAACATACGATGCCCCGGCCCGGCCGCACGACTATTGTTTTCCGGTCTGCGAACTCCAGCCGTGGCCTCGCGCTAACCGTTTGAGATTACATCTTTTTCCGGCCTGTCTTCGGTGCGGCTCCCCGCGAATGGCAACCGGAATACCGCAGTGCGAGCGGAGACCTTGATGACCGCCTTCAACCAGGAAACCTTCGATTCGGTCGCCGACATCATCGCCGACATCTGCTCGATCGACCGGGCGGAGATCGCGCCGGACTCCCATGCCGTGAACGACCTCGGGATCGACAGCCTGGATTTCCTGGACGTCACCTTCGACATCGACAAGAAATTCGGCATCAAGATGCCGGTCGAACAGTGGATGGAAGAGGTCAACCAGGGCGATGCCGACGCCGACGAATTCTTCGTCATGAAGAACCTGGTGGTCCGGATCGAGGAACTGCGCGCCGCGAAGGCCGCCTGACCGGCCCGCCGACGGCGCACCCCGCTCCGCTCCGGCGAACGATCGTGAATCTCGAATATTTCCAGATGGTGGACCGGGTCGAGGCCTTCGACCCGGCGCGCCGGACCATCCGGTGCCTGGCGCAGGTGCCGGAACGCTCGACCGTCTTCGAGGGCCATTTTCCCGGTTACCCGGTCATGCCGGGCACATTGCTGGTCGAGGCGGTCGCGCAGGCCGGCGGGTTCCTCCTGATGGCGCTCAACGGCTACAATCGGATGCCGGTCCTGACCCAGGTCGTGAAGGCGCGCATTCGGGAGGTGGTGGAACCGGGCGCGGTGCTGACGATCGAGGCCGAAGTGCAGCAGGTCAGCTCCGGCCTCTCGGCCGTCGACGGCCGGATTTCGGTGGCGGGCCCCGAGTCCCCGACCCGTGCGGCGGAATGTGAAATCCGCTATAGGACGGTGCCGTTCCCGGCGCCCGGACTGCGCGACCTGGTCATCGCCCGGGCCCGGGAGATCGGCGCGCCGGTGACTTCGGGCGGGGCACAGAGGTGACGGATCGCGAGGTTTGCATAACCGGCTACGGCCTGCTTTCGCCGCTCGGCGAGACGCCGGCGGCCCGGTGGGCGGCGCTCAACGATCCCGCGACCCGGCGCGCCCGCATCGACGAGGCGGCGACGGCGCCGTTCCCGATCCATACCATCGGCGACTACGACCTTGCCGCCCAGGTGCCCCGGCCCGGCGACCGGCGCGCCATGGGGCCGATGATGCAGTACGGCGCCTATGCCGCCGGGCTGGCCCTCGACATGGCCGGCCTCAAGGACGACGCGGACCTGCTGCAGCGCACCCACATGATCGTCGCGTCCGGCGGCGGCGAGCGCGACCTGGAACTGGACCGCCAGATTCTCGAAGGCGCGCCGGGGCGCGGCGAGCGCGACGCCCGGGACGAATGGATTACCGCCCAAATGGCCGACGGGCTGCGGCCGACGCTGTTCCTGGCGCAACTGCCCAACCTGTTCGCCGGCAATATCTCGATCGTCCACAAGGTCGCCGGGTCGAGCCGGACCTTCATGGGCGAGGAAGCCGCCGGCGCCGACGCCCTGCGCATCGCCCACCGCCGGCTGGCGTCGGGCCAGGGCGAGATCTTCCTGGTTGGCGCCGCCTTCGCCTCCGAACGGCCGGAAATCCAGATTTCCTACAATGCCGGCGGCCTGCTGCTGCGCGGCGGCTTCGCCGACCTGTGGAGCCGGCCCGACGCCGGCATCTGTTTTGGCGCGGCCGGCGCCTTCCTGGTGCTCGAATCGCGCGAAAGCGCGGCGGCCCGCGGCGTCGCCGTGCGGGCGGTCCTGCGCGGCGTGGAAAGCGACCGGACCGACCGCCGCACCGGCGATCCGGCGGCGACCGCCCGGCGGCAGTTCGAAAAGCTGGGCATCGGTCCGGCCGGTTCGGACACGGCGGTCCTCAGCGGCGCCAGCGGCGCCGGTGCGGCGACCGGCATCACCGCCGCCGAGCGGGCGATGCTCGAAGATCTGGCCGCCGGCGCGCCGGTGCGCGGCACGGCCCAGGCGGTCGGCCACGCCGTCGAGGCGGCGTTCCTGCAGAATGTCATTCTCGCCGCGGCTTGTGTAGAACAGGGGCAGATCTTCGCTCCCCTGTCGCCGGATGCGCCGGTCGAGGCCGTTGGCGCCGGTCCGGTCTTCCGCGCGCTGGTCACCGGCTGGGGGCATGTCCGGGGCGAGGCCCTGGCGCTCGTGGAAAGAACAGGATGACCCGCCCATGACCGGCTCCCGCGATCCCTTTGCCCGCGCCGTCGCCGTCACCGGCATCGGCATGATCACGTCGCTCGGCCGCGGCGTGGCGGAAAACTGGCAGCGGCTGAGCGCCGGCGACTCCGGCATCCGGCGAATCGCCCGCTTTCCGACCGAGGGCCTGCGCACCCAGATCGCCGGCTGCGTCGATTTCATGGATGTCGATCCGGTCACCATCCCGGCGCTCAGCCGGGCGATGGCCGAAGCGGTCTCCGACGAGGCCGTCGCCGCCAGCGGCATCGCCGAGGACGGCGCCATCGACGGCGACCTGTTCCTCGCCGCGCCGCCGATCGAGCATGACTGGGAATCGCGCTTTGACCTGCTCGATACCGTCGATCCCGGCGGCGGGCCCTATGCCCGCGGCGACGGCGCCGCCGGAACCGAAGAAACGCTGCCCTGGCACCGCGAGTTCATGAACGGCTCGCTGGCCGACTGGCTCGCCGCCCGCCACGGCTGCACCGGTTCGCCGATCACGCTGACGACGGCCTGCGCGTCGGGCGCCTCGGCGATCCAGCTCGGCGTCGAATCGATCCGCCGCGGCGAGCGCCCGGCCGCGCTGTGCATCGGCACCGACGGCAGCATCAACAGCGAATCCCTGATCCGCTTCGCCCTGCTCTCGGCCCTCTCGACCAAGAACGACCCGCCCGAACAGGCCGCGAAGCCCTTCTCGCGCAACCGCGACGGCTTCGTCATGGCCGAGGGCGCCGCCGCCCTGGTGCTCGAACATCCCGACCATGCCAGGGCCCGGGGCGCGAAAGTGCTCGGCTGGATCCTGGGCTGCGGCGAGGCGGCGGACACCTTTCACCGCACCCGCTCGAACCCGGACGGCGGGGCCATCGTCCGCTCCATGGCCGGCGCCATTACCGACGCCGGGCTGGCGCCGGCGGACATCGGCTACATCAACGCCCACGGCACCGGCACGCCGGAAAACGACAAGATGGAATATCTCGGCATTACCGAGGTGTTCGGCGAGCACAAGGAGCGGCTGGCGGTCAGTTCCAACAAGTCGATGATCGGCCACACGCTGACCGCCGCCGGCGCGGTCGAGGCCGTGGCGACGGTGCAGGCGCTGGGCGACGGCCTGCTGCCGCCGACCATCAACTACCGCGAGCCGGACCCGAACATCGAGCTGGATGTCGTGCCCAACGAAGCGCGGGCGCAGACGGTCGAGTTCGCGCTCTCCAACAGCTTCGGCTTCGGCGGCCAGAATGTGAGCCTGGTGCTGGCCGCGGCGGGGTAGGCGGGGTAGCGCACCGGACCTGCGCCCGCACCGGCGGCCGGGTGCTTCGACTGAGGATGCCGGGCCGTAGGGGAGGGTTTGAAACCCTCCCCTGCAACCTTGCCCGCCGGGCGCGCCCGAAACCGCTTGAACCTGTCGTGCTCGCGTGCTAGTTCCCGTATTGTTCCACGCCTCCTCGGCAGTGTCGAACGGCTCGGCGGCGTCCGGTCCGGGCCCTTTGTGCGCGAATTTCGGTCTTTTCATCGGGCGGTCTCCTCCAGCGATCGCCGCTCATATATTCTTGATTTGTTCGATTAACAAGGGTAAAAATCTTATTCAGAAAATATATTCACGGAAACGCGCGGGTTTGTTTCAAAAATTGCTTGATTTTCTGGACTTCCGGCCAATAATAAATAATATTTCCTACCTGGGCGGTCCGGCACACATCCGCCCGGCGGAACGGCCCGCGGCAAAGGGCCGGCCGGGCATCGCCGGTATCCGTTTTCGCCATCGGGAGGCAGCGCCATGTTGACCCACAGCGACGTCTGGGACGCGATCGACCGGCTCGCAAAGAAATACGGCATGTCGGCGTCCGGCCTGGCGCGCCGCGCCGGGCTCGATCCGACGACCTTCAACAAGAGCAAGCGGATCATGCCGAACGGCCGGCAGCGCTGGCCGTCGACGGAGAGCGTATCGAAAGTCCTCAAGGCGACCGGCGCGTCGCTCGACGAGTTCATGGCTCTGCTCCAGGGCGCGGACGGGGACCTGCCGGTGCGGCGGATACCGCTGATCGGCCACGCCCAGGCCGGCGAGGCGGGCTATTTCGACGATGCCGGCTACCCGACCGGCGGGGGCTGGGACGAAGTCGACTTTCCCGACCAGGGCGGCCGCTTCGCCTATGCGCTGGAGATTTCCGGCGACAGCATGGCGCCGGTCTATCGCGACGGCGACCGCATCGTGGTCTCGCCCGACGCCAGCGTGCGGCGCGGCGACCGGGTCGTCGTCCGCACGGCCGGCGGCGAGGTGATGGCCAAGGAGGTCCAGCGCATGACGGCGAGCCGGGTCGAGCTGCTGTCGATCAACCGCGAGCACGACGACCGCAGCCTGGATCGCGAGGACATCGAATTCATCCACCGGATCGTCTGGGCGAGCCAGTAGCGCTTTGCGGCGCGACCGCAAATCGGAACAGCCCGTTGAAATCCGTCTCGACGCGCATTAGGTTCGACGGGTATCCGCCTCAAGCGAGTACGCCCGCTCCCTTATCCCGAGCGTGCGCCGAAAGCTTGGGGCTTTTTGTTTTCGATGCGGTCCGGAGCCATGAGGATACGGCGTATCGCCGTGCTGATCGACGGCGGGTTCTTTCTCAAGCGCTTACCGAAGGTCGTTGAACCGAAATTTCGCGATAGCCCCGACGCCGTTGCCGACACCGCCAGAATTCTGTGCAAACGCCATGTCCAAAGACTGATCGGCGAACCGCGGTCTGCGCAGGAAAGCCGTTGGCTCGATCATGTCTACCGCCTCTTCTATTACGATGCATCGCCCTATGAAGGCGTATCTCACCATCCTGTCCTCAACCGCCGGATATCGTTCGGCACAACCGATCAAGCGGGATTCCGGCGAGAATTATTCAACGCTCTCCGCCGCAAAAGAAAATTCGCTCTTCGTCTGGGCAAGGTGGTCAAGGAAGGCGACTGGCAGATATCGTCGAGACTGACGAAGCAATTGCTGAAAACCGGGGAATGGCTTTCTATCCTGGATGACTACCTGCATGCTCGGGACGTTCCGCCGCCGCCGCTCTCCGAAGACCGTTCCCGGGAGTTCGAAAAACTGATTGCCGCTTGGCGAAGCCTGGATGCGGGAAATGTAGTTTTGGGCTTACGTCAAAAGGGGGTCGATATGCGGATCGGGCTCGATATAGCGTCCCTTGCCCTGAAGAGGCAGGCGGACACCATTATCCTCGTAACGGGGGACAGCGATTTCGTACCGGCGGCCAAGTTTGCGCGCCGCGAAGGCGTCGAGTTCATCCTCGATCCGATGCGGCAAAGCATTTCGGACGACTTGTTCGAGCATATCGACGGCCTCGTTTCTCCGCTTCAGAGGGATGCTCCCGCCGACCGGGACGCCAGCGACGATAGCTGAAGGAAGGCCGTCGTCCGTACCGCCGCCGGCTAGGTGATGGCCAAGGAGGTCCAGCGCATGACGGCGAGCCGGGTCGAGCTGCTGTCGATCAACCGCGAGCACGACGACCGCAGCCTGGATCGCGAAGAGATCGAATTCATCCACCGGATCGTCTGGGCGAGCCAGTAGCGGCGGCGGCGTCCTGACAGGTTTGGGCCGATCGTATGCGATACGGATATTGAAGCGTCTTCAAAATACGCTCATTCTTGCGGCATGAAGACGACCGTCGATATTCCCGAGCGCGAGCTTGAGGAGGCCGTCCGGTTCACCAAGGCCCGGACCAAGCGCGAAGCGGTGGTCGGCGCCATCGCAGACTTCAACCGCCGCATGCGCATGGCCGAACTCGCAGGCTATGCCGGAACCTGCGAGAATTTGATGACGCCGGAAGAACTTCAGGCCCAACGCCGCGGCGCCTGATTCTTGATCCCGATCGACACGTCGAGCTGGATTCACATGCTTCGGCCGAATGGCGACCCGGTCGTACGGGATCGCGTTGTAGCGGCGCTCGCCAGCGGTCAGGCCTGTTGGTGTCCCCCGGTGCAACTCGAACTGTGGAACGGCGCCCGCGGTCAGCAGGAGCGGAAGGTGCTCCGACACTTCGCAAACGCGCTTCCGGAGCTTGCCGCGAACGAAGGCGTCTGGCTGGAAGCCTACAATCTGGCCCGGCGGGCGCGGGCGCGGGGCGTGACGGTGCCCGCCGCCGACGTGCTCATTGCCGCTTGCGCACGGTATCACGGCGCCGCTCTCGAGACGGCGGATAGCGACTTCATGCTTCTGGAAGCGATCGACAACTGACCGGCGCAACGACGGCGCCCCCAAGGCATGGCGGCGATGTGGTAAGGGCATCCGCCGTTTCGGCCGGGCGATCCATCCGTTTCGTCACTTCGACCCCGCGCAGCGCCCCGTCCGTCATTTCGACCGAGCGCAGCGAGTGGAGAAATCTTTCCGCTGCGACGCCCGGGACCTTGCACCGTACCGGAAAGATATCTCCGCTCCGCCCCGGATTGCATCCGGGGCTCCGGTCGATATGACGACGGTAAGCATGCCGGAAAGGCCGGCCGCGCGCGGCGCCGGTCCCAAAGCACGGCGGCGATCGGACTCGCAAAGCGCCGATACCGGGTGCTAGGGTGCCGCCCCTTCCCGCCCGGCCGCGCGATATCCGGCCGGCCACAGACAGCGGACGCGATATGGCCCATTATGTTGACAAGGACACGGGCGCCACGGCCTGGACCTGGTATGACGGCGCGTGGCACGACGAGCCGGTCAAGGTCATGGACGCCATCGGCCCGGGCTCCTGGCTCGCCTCCAGCGTTTTCGACGGCGCCCGCTATTTCGACGGCGTCGCCCCGGATCTCGACCTGCACTGCCGGCGCGTCGTCGATTCCGCGGCGCAGTTCGGCCTGAAGGCGATCAAGTCGGCCGAGGAGATCGCCGCCCTGGCGTGGGAAGGGATCGAACGGTACGCCCCGGACCGCTCGCTCTATATCCGGCCGATGTTCTTTGCCGGCAGCGGCTTCCTGATCCCGGATCCGGACGGCACCGAATTCGCCCTGGTCCTGGAGGTCATGGAAATTCCCGAACCGACCGGGTTTTCCGCCTGCCTCACCCGGTTCCGCCGGCCGACGCCCGAGACGGCGCTGACCGAGGCCAAGGCCGGCGCGCTCTATCCCAACGTCGCGCGCTGCCTCGCCGAGGCCCTCGACAAGGGCTTCGACAACGCCGTGGTGCTGGACGGCAACGGCAATGTCGCCGAGTTCGCCACCGCCAACCTGTTCCTGGTGCGCGACGGGGTCGCGGTCACGCCGGTCGCCAACGGCACCTTCCTCGCCGGCATCACCCGGTCGCGGGTGATGGCGCTGCTGCGCGAAGCCGGCGTCGGTGTGGAGGAGCGGCGGGTCACTTTCGCGGAGGTCAGGGCCGCCGACGAGGTCTTCTCCACGGGCAACTACGGCAAGGTGCTGCCCTGCACCCGGGTGGAGGACAGGGACATGCAGCCCGGCCCGGTCTACCGGCAGGCCCGCGAACTCTATTTCGACTGGGCGCGCCGCCAGCCCTCACCCCTGCGCCCGGCGGCCTGAGGTAGCGGAAGAAAAAAGGCCCGGAGCGGCGCTCCGGGCCTCGTTTCGGCTGTCCGGGGAGGACGGACGGTCGGACGGCGGTATTTGCATTTGCAAATACTAACCTCGTCCCGAGCAGCTCCGGATTAAATCCGGGGCCTATCGAGGGACGGGAAGGTTCAGGCGGCGGGCCGGAACGCCTCGCTCACCTTGGCCCAGCGGGCCTGCAGCGGCTCGGAGACCTCGGACGCCAGGCTGGCGGACATTTCCGAGATCTTGGTCGACTCGGCGACCACCCTGTCGAACGCGCTGCGCACCGATTCGGTCTGCTTCTGCACCAGCTCCGGATAGGACTTGACGGAAATCAGGTCCTTCGCGGTGGCGGCGGCGTCGGCGAGCGCGGCCTGGTTGAACGCGGCCAGTTCCCCGGCCATCGTTTCGGCGCCCTTCTTGGCGATCTCGCTGGCGGCGAACAGGGCATCGAGATTGCCCTTGTTCCATTCGGCCACCTCGTCGATCTTCGGGGCCATGGTCGGCCACACCCTGGCATACTGCTCCCGGGCGGCGGCGTAGAACTTGTCGACATTCTCGCTCAGCGCATCGGCGCCGACCTGGTAGGCCTTGTCGACATTCTCCTTGCCGGCCTTGAGCGCCTTCTCGGCGCTCTCCTGGCCGGACTTGACGGCGGCTTCGAACTGCTCGACGCCGGCTTTGGCGAAGTCCTTGGCTTCGGCCTTTTTCGCGGTCCTGGCGGTCATGGTTTCGTCTTCCTGTTTCGGGTTTCGGGGTGCAGCGCGCACCGGCCGCGTTTCGGCTTCTGTTGCAGTGCGGCAGGATATTGTGCGCTGCGTTATGAGCGGCATATATGCCGCGGTGCAGCAATGTCAAGAAGAAAATTGTGCAATGCACAAAATAACGGTTTGCAGCGAGATTCGGGCGCGGCAGGCCGTTGGGACAGGCGTCATATCGACCGGAATGGTCCGGAAGGACCATGGAGTGGAGATATCTCTCCGGCACGGCGCGATGAACCGAAGCGCGATGCGGGAAAGATTTCTCCGCCTCGCCCCGGATCAAGTCCGGGCCTTCGGTCGAAATGACGGCGGAGAGAGGCCGGATCGCCGCGCCGGTCAGGCCGCCCCGAGCCCGTCTTCGTCCAGCGCCTTGCGCAGCAGGGCAACGAAGTCCGGCAGGCCGTAGAGCGCCACGAAGGAGCCCATGCGCGGGCCCTGGCTCTGGCCGAGCAGGATCTCGTAGAGCGCCCGGAACCAGTCGCGCAGATTGTCGAAGCTGTGGCGCTTGCCGACCTCGTAGATCTGTGTCTGGATATCCTCGCCCGAAGCGCCGGCCGGCATCTTCGCGAGCACCGACGCGAGGTCTTCCAGCGCGGCCCGTTCGCCGCCCTCCGGCGCGCGGTAGGATTTGGCGGGCTCGACGAAGTCCCGGTAATAGGCGACAGCATATTCCGCCAGCCGGTCGAGCAGCGGATGGGTGGCCGGCGACGCCTCGGGCGCATAGCGCGAGACGAAGCCCCACAGCACGCCCTTGTCCGCGGCGTTCACGACGCTCGCCAGGTTGAGCAGCAGGGAGAAGGACAGCGGCGTCGCCTGCGCCGGCGGGCGGCCCTCGTGGATATGCCAGGCCGGATTCTCCGCCTGCTCGGCGGCGTCCTGTCCGCCGGCCTTGCCCAGAAAGGCCAGATACTCGTCGGTCGCCTTCGGGATGACGTCGAAATACAGCCGCTTGGCGCGTTTCGGCTGCTGGTACATGAACAGCGCCAGGCTCTCGTGCGGCGCGTAGCGCAGCCATTCCTCGACCGCCAGTCCGTTGCCCTTCGACTTGGAGATTTTCTCGCCCCTGTCGTCGAGGAACAGCTCGTAGGTGAAGCCGGCCGGCGGCCTGCCGCCGATGGTCCGGCAGATGCGGCCGCCGAGGCGCACCGAATCGATCAGGTCCTTGCCGGACATCTCGTAGTCGACGTCGAGCGCCGTCCAGCGCAATGCCCAGTCGACCCGCCATTGCATCTTGCAGCCGCCGTCGAGAACCGGGTGCTCGAACGGCTCGCCCGTCCGTTCGCCGCCATCGTCGACGCACTGGAACACCGCCGTCCCGTCTGCCGGCCGGCCCTCGACGACGACGGCGTTGTGGACCACCTGGCGGCGCTCCGCACCGACAGCGTCGTCCCAGGCCGTCACCACCGGGAAGAGCGGCGAATAGCTCTTGCGCCGCGCCTCGCCGAGCTCGGGCAGGACGATATTGCGCACCGGCTCGTATTTCTCCAGCACCCGCAGGATTGTCTCGTTGAACCGGCCCGAGGCATAGGCGTCCGTCGCGCTCAGGAACTCGTAGTCGAAGCCGAAGCGGTCGAGGAACGCGCGCAGCCGCCCGTTGTTCGCCGCGGCGAAGCTCTCGCTCTCGCCGAACGGGTCCGGCGTCGAGGTCAGCGGCGAGCCGTGGCGGATCACCCGCCCTTCGCCGTCCTTCGCTTCGGCATAGGGCGCCAGCCGGTCGCGGTTCGGCACGTTGTCCGGCACCTTGCGCAGCCCGTCCATGTCGTCGGAAAAGGCGATCAGCCGGGTCGGCATCCCGGTCAGCGCCTCGAAGGCGCGCCGCACCATGGTGGTCCGCACGACCTCGCCGAAGGTGCCGATGTGGGGCAGGCCGGACGGGCCGTAGCCGGTCTCGAACAGGACGTGGCCCTTGTCGGGCAGCCGGCCGTTCAGCCGCTTGGCGAGCGCCCGCGCCTCCTGGAACGGCCAGGCCTTGGCATGTTCGGCGATGTCGGCCCCGATACGCATGGGCGCTACCTATGCCGCACCGCACAACCGGTCAACGCGCCGGTCCCGGCCGCCGCTGCCTTGGGACAAGGAACCGCATGGAGGAACAGGCCGGCGGCGGGCGTCCGAATGAGGTTCGGAATTGGGGCGTGCCGTGCTATCGGTCGGGCATGTTGGGCGGGCACAACGGCGCCGGCGCACGGCGCGGCCGTGTCGCGGCCCTGGCGGTTGCAGCCGGCATGTGGCTCGCCTCCGGCGCCGCCGCGGCCGGCGAATTCTACCTGCGCGGCGGCTTCGGGCTCGACCGGCCGGGCGACACGGCATTCATGGACGAGGACTGTTCCAGCACCATGCCCGCGGCACTCTACGGCTGCGGCACCGGCGGCGACGGTGCGCCCTACCGGTCGGCCGGCGCGTTCGGGACGGTGCCGGCGGTCGGGCTCGGGCTGGGCTACGCTGCCGGCGCGGCGCGGTTCGAGGCGCTGGTCGAGTATCGTCCGGACCTTGCCTTCCGGGGCCGCACCAACTTTCTGGCGCCGGAGCGGCAGCAATCGGTCTCGGCGAACCTGTCCTCCGTGTCCGGGATGCTGGCCGGCTTCGTCGACCTGGGCGCGCTGGGGCTGCCGGAGCCGGGCCCGCTGGCGCCCTTCGTCGGCGCCGGCATCGGCGTCGCGCGTACCCGGATCGGGACGACGACCATGACCTTTCCGACGACCACGACGACAGTGCCGGGCGGGACCCGGACGGGGCTGGCCTGGATGGCGACGGCCGGGGTTGCGGTCGCGCTGGGCGAGCGGGTGACGCTCGATCTCGCCTGGCGCTACACCGACCTCGGCGCGGTCCGCACGAAACGCGGGCCGGGCCGGGTGGTCTGGCACGACGGCAGCCAGGAGCCGCGGCCGCTCGATCTCGCGCCGACCCGGGCGCGGTTTGCAGGCCACGGCGTCCGCCTGTCCCTGCGCTACGTCTTCGGCGAATTCTGAAGGCCGGAAGCCGGCCCTTGTGCCCGGCGCCGGGCGGCGGTTATTCGGCGGCTTCGATCCGGCCTTCGATATGGGACTGGCGTTCGGCAAGGCGCAGCATCTCCTGCCGGAAGGCGTCCATGGACGCCTGCCATTGCCGCCGGTCGGCGTCTGCCGCGGCCCTTGCAGCGCGGCGGTCGGCTTCGGCGGAGGCTCTGTCTTCGCCGATCCGCTTGTCGAGGCGGCTCGCCATGCGCCAGCCCATGCCGGCCAGGGCGAAGCCGACGGCAAGGATCGTGCCGATAATCGCGTAGGTGTCCGGGGCGAAATCCATGCCGTGACGATAGTCCCGGCGGGCCGGTAAGGTCAATCGGTGAAACGCCGGACCGGCGCACGCCGCCTTGTCTGTCGGGCCCTGGCTGTCGGGCCTTGCCAGTCGGGCCTTGTCTGCCGGCGCCGGTTCCGGGGCCTGTCGAATTGCCGGTGGCGGCGGAGGGCGAAACGGCTGCAAGATCGGTTATGACCGGGATCGATGGATTGCCCGGCGCCGTGCTGGTCGTCGGGTCGCGCGCAGCGCTGTGGCGGACCGGCGGCGTCGACGAGCCGCTCACCCTGCCGACGCTTGCCGGGAAACTGGCTGCGGACGCGGACCGGGTGCTGCCGCTGCACTGCTACGGCGCCGGGATCGCGCGGCGGCTCGGCGTCCGGCGCTTTCCGGGCCGGGATATCCTCGACCTGTTCGCCTTCGCCCGGCCCGGCGTCTTCTGCCTGCCGACGCCGGCCGGGATTGCAGCCGCGCTGAGCCTGGCCAAACCGCACACGCCCGCCGAAGAAGCCGATACGCTCACCGCCGCAGCCGCATCGCTGCTGGAAGAGATTGCCGATCTCGCCGACGACCCGGAGGCCCGGAATTTGTCGGGCGCGCGCCCGATCGCCCGCGCCATGGCGGCCGGCGGCTGGAGCTGGGCCGGCCCGGTGCTGGCGGCCCTGCACATCCCCGCGGCCGAGGCCGGGCGCCCCGGCGCGATGGCCGGCCTGGAAGCGTGGCGTGACCTGCCGGAATGGGCCGAGCGGGCGCCTGAGCCGCCGCCGGGTGACCGGCCCGTATCGGCGGAGGAAGCGCGCGCCCGATTGGCTGCCCTGGTGCCGGAGGAGGCCGAAGAGCGCCCCGAACAGGTGGACTACGCCGCGGCGGCGGCGGGCGCCTTCGTGCCGCGCCTTGCCGAGGACGCGCCGAATGTCGTGCTCGCCGAAGCGGGCACCGGCGTCGGCAAGACCATCGGCTATGTCGCGCCCGCCAGCCTGTGGGCGGAGAAGAACAGCGGCGCGGTCTGGCTCTCGACCTTCACGCGCAACCTGCAGAACCAGATCGACGGCGAGCTCGACCGGCTCTATCCGGACCCGGCCGAGAAGGCGCGCAAGGCCGTGCTGCGCAAGGGCCGCGAGAACTATCTCTGCCTGCTCAACCTCGACGACGCCGTCGCCGTCGCCCGCACGCGCCGGGAGGAGGCGGTCAGTCTCGGCCTCGTGGCGCGCTGGCTGACGGCGACGCGGGACGGCGCCCTGGTCGCCGGCGACCTGCCGGGCTGGCTCGCCGACCGGATCGGCCGCGGCCGGATCGATGCGCTCACCGACCATCGCGGCGAGTGCGTCTATGCCGCCTGCCGCCACTACAGCCGCTGCTTCGTCGAACACAGCGCCCGGCGCGCCCGGCGCGCCCGCATCGTCGTCGCCAACCATGCCCTGGTCATGGCGCAGACGGCGATGGCGGCGGTCCATCCCCGTGATCGTCTGGGCGATCCGCACGCCCCGGCCCGGCTGGTCTTCGACGAGGGCCACCACCTGTTCGGCGCGGCGGATTCGGCCTTCGCCGCCCATCTAAGCGGGCAGGAGACCGCCGACCTGCGGCGCTGGCTGCGCGGGGCCGAAGCGGCGGCCGGCCGCCGGTCGCGGGTGCGCGGCCTGAACAACCGGATCGGCGACCTGATCGTGGAGGACGACGGCGCGGCGGAGGCGCTGGACCGGGTATTGCGCCACGCCGCCCAACTGCCGGCGCAGGGCTGGCTGCAGCGATTGGGCGAAGGCAACCCGCAGGGCACGGCGGAGCGGTTCCTCGCCGCCGTCCGCGAGCAGGTCTATGCCCGCAGCCCGGAGCGCGACAGCCTCTACGGCCTCGAAGCCGATATCCGGCCGGTTCCGGAGGCGCTGCTCGAATGCGCGGGCGACCTGGACGCGGTCCTGCTCGGGCTGGCCGAGCCGCTGAAGCGCCTCCGGCTGGCTCTCGAAGACATGCTCGATTCGGAGGCCGAGACGCTCGATACCGCGACCCGGCAACGGCTCGACGGCGCGGCGCGCAGCATCCTGCGCCGCGCCCTGATGCCGCTCGCCGCCTGGCGCGCCATGCTGGAAACGCTGAAGTCCGATCCCCCGGACGAGTTCGTCGACTGGTTCGCGGTCGACCGCCGGTCCGGCCGCGACATCGATATCGGCATGCACCGGCGCTGGATCGATCCGATGGAACCGCTGGCCGCCGTCCTGTCGCGTCAGGCCCACGGCCTCCTCATGACGTCGGCGACCATGAAGGACCGGACCCGCGCCGACGACAAGGGGGAAGGGGACGAGGGCTGGGCGTCCGCCGACCTGCGCTTCGGCGTGCGCCATCTCGACGGGCCGACCGCGCGTTTCGCCGTCGCCTCGCCCTTCGACTATCCGGCCCAGACCCGGATTTTCGTCGTGCGCGACGTGAACGGCGGCAATGCCGACCAGGTCGCCGCGGCCTACCGGGAACTCTTCATCGCGGCCGGGGGCGGCGCGCTCGGCCTGTTCACCGCCATCGCCCGCCTGCGCGCCGCCCACGAGCGCCTCGCCGAACCGCTCGACGACGCCGGCCTGCCGCTGCTCGCCCAGCATGTCGACGGCTTCGACGTGGCGACCCTGGTCGACCTGTTCCGCGCCGAGCGCAACGCCTGCCTGCTCGGCACCGACGCGGTGCGCGACGGCATCGACGTGCCCGGCGACGCGCTGCGCCTGATCGTCTTCGACCGGGTGCCCTGGCCCCGGCCCGACCGCCTGCACCGGGCGCGGCGCGCGCGCTTCGGCGGCGCGGCGTGGGACGACATGCAGACCCGGCTCAGGCTGAAACAGGCGTTCGGCCGGCTGATCCGGCGCAAGGACGACCGCGGCGTGTTCGTCCTGCTCGATTCGCGCCTGCCGACGCGCCTCACGACGGCGTTCCCGGACGGCGTCGACGTGCGGCGCACCGGCCTCGCCGAAGCCGTGCGGGAAACGCGTGCGTTTCTGGCCGGTTGATTCCGCCCTGCCGGCCCCCTAAGTGCCGGTCCACCGCGCGATCCGCGCCGACGTCACGGCGGAGCCCCCCGGCATGAGCCAGCATCACAACGCCCTGATCTACACCATGGTCATCGTCTCGGCGGCGGACCGGGAAATGACCGACGCCGAACTGCGCCGCATGGGCCAGCTCGTGACGATCCTGCCGGTGTTCCGGGATTTTCCGGTCGACGATCTGCCGGCCGCGGCGCGGGACTGCGCGGCGCTGCTGGCCGACGAGGACGGGCTGGAGAAGACCCTGGGGCTGATCGCCGAGGGCACGCCGCCGAAGCTGCGCGAGACCGTCTATGCCGTCGCCTGCGACATCGCCGCGGCGGACGGCAAGGTCGAGGAGGAAGAGGCCTACCTCCTCCAGATGCTGCGCCATTCCCTGGGCGTCGACCGCCTCGCCGCCGCCGCGATCGAACGCGCCGCCCGCGCGCGGCATACGACGCTGTAGGGGAGCGGCCGGACTGTTACCTGTGTAACCGGTTTGCACTCCCCGGAATTCCCCCTTGGGATTCCTCTGCGAAAAGCCGCAAGTATCCGCCAACGGACGCTTTCCTATCCCTCCCCCTCTTCAGAGGGGGAGGTCAGGTGGGGGTGCAGTGGTGTCAGGCACGGCCTTGCCGGTGCGCGGACACCCCCATCGACCTCGCTGCGCTCGGCCACTTCCCCCTCTGAAGGGGAATTATATACTTGACCGAACAGGGCGGTCGGCTATGACAGGGGATGGCTCGCCCTTTCCGCCGCCGCCCTTCGGCTTGTGCTTCAGCAGCGCGCGGGCCACCATATCCGGCGTAGCGCCCGCATAGCGCGGGTTCAGAACTTCCACCTTCGGCGGCGGCTTCGGCTTGTCCGTCATCGCATGTATCCCCGTTTCTTGTTTTCGCGCCATAATCCCGACAGCGTGAAGATGTTCGACTTGAGCCGGTTGCACGGCCCGCAGAGTAGAATCCGGTTGGTCACATGGTTGATCCCGCCGTCGCTGCGCGGGACGTTGTGATCCAGTTCCAGGTAGCGCGGATCGTCGAATGATCGGTCGCAGCCCTGGCAAACGGGGCCGTGCTGATCGAGCAAGTGCGCGTACATTTCGGCACGCGTCCAGCGCGGCCCCTCCGGCTCTTTGACCCGTTGCTTGACGCGCAGGAACGGCGCGGCCTCGCCGCCATCGTCCGTCCGCTCTGGCGGCGCATCGGTGAACGTCACTTCCCCGAACAGTCCGGTCGTATCCCGCAGGCGCTCCGTGACCAGCCGGTGCGCGCTTTCCCAAATGTCCATGCCGACCCATTGGCGTTGCAATTTCTCGGCCGCGACAAGCGTCGTAGCGCAGCCGGCAAAGGGATCGCAGACAATCTCGCCGGGGTTGCTACTGGCAGCTATGACGCGCTCGTACAGCGCCAACGGCTTCTGCGTCGGGTAGCCAACGCGCTCGTCGGCTCGCGAGTTGATGGGAGCGACATCGTTCCAGACATCGCCCATGGGGCGACCCCTCTGTTCGTCCAAGTAACGTTTCAGTTGAGGAACGCGGCCCGGCCCGGTCTGGACAACCCGACCCTCGGCATGGGCCGCTTCCATCCGCTCGCGCGTCCAGCGCCACACCCGCGTGACGCCGAGAAACTCATAGGTCAAATTCGGGCGGTCGCGGTTCGGATTGATCAGATTATCCAGTCGATACAGGCGACCGCCATCGTCCCTATGGCGGTATTTCGACGCCGTTTTCTCGTCCATATTCGACTCGTCGTATGGACGGAAAACGACATCTGAATTCCATGCAGCTTGGTCGCTTCGCTGATAAGACAGGATCACGTCGTGGTTCGTCGGCAGCCGCTTCGTCATCAATGCCTTCGCTGGCGTCCGCTTCCAAACGATTTCGTTCCGGAAGTTCCGCCATCCGAATATCGCGTCCATGCACGCTTTCAGGTAGTGCGAGGCGGTGGGGTCGCAGTGCAGGTAGATCGAGCCGGTCGGCTTCAACAGCCGCCGCATTTCGAGCAATCGAACCGCCATGAAGCACATGTACGCGCCCATGCCGTCGCTATGCGCGTATCGCGCCGACTCGATGGCTTCCATCAGGAACGGGTAATCGTCCCGGATTTGATCGGACCAGTCTTCGTGCACGTCGCGTTCCCATGACCAGCGGTCTTGAAACTTGGCGCCGGCGGCGAGGCTGTCCGGAGTGGCGTGGAAGTCCCGCCCCTTGTTGAACGGCGGGTCCGTCGCGATCAAATCGACGGACTCGCTATTCATGGCCCGGAGAAAGCCAAGGTTGTCGCCGTGGAAAAGCGTGCGGTTCTGCCAGTTGGCAGATTCAGTCATCGCCGAACATCAGGTCGCCGATGGCCTTCTGACTGACTTGCCAAATCGAGTAGCACTTGCCGTCGATTTTCAGATCGCAGGCAAGCGTATCCTCGTTCCATTCATGCCGGGTCTGAAACAGGCATTGCTTACCGTGGAAAGCATGGATTTTAGTCGCCGCGCGGACTTCGATTTTTACTCCCGGCGATTCTTCTTCTTCGACCCAATCATTCTGACTGTTCAGCCGCCCGACGAACAAAACTGACATGTTTTTTCGTTCACACCTGAGAGTTCGTTGCAACCTTTTCGCCGGGTCGAGTTTGTTGAACCGTTCGACATCGCGTTCAATGGTATCGACGATTTGCTCGAACGTCCCCTGCACCGTGCAGTCCGCACGGATGGCAACCCAATTTCGTTGCCGGCGTTCTTCTTCGGTCATACCGCCCGCGCCCCGCTTGCCAGTCCGTTGTCGGCAATCAGTTCCCGGTACATCAGGCGCTTGCCGATCAGGCCGGTAACGACGCTCGCCATTTGGTCTGCCGTGTCCGCTTCCCGGACGTTGTGCTTGCCGGCGAACTGGCGGACGTAGCGGCCAAGATGCTTCGGGCTGATCTTGTGGTATGTGCCGTGGAAACCGCGCTCGAACATGGACCAGAACGACTCGATCCCCTGCGTGTGAATTTCGCCGTCCCGGACGTACTCGCCTGCCGAGTGATTCACCGCCTCATGCGGGCGGTCCAAGCCGAGATAGGCTGAATGCTCATCGGTGTAGACCGTCGCCGCCGGGTCCGTCCGGCGCTCGACAAACGCCGTCAACGTCGCGGTGCTGGTATCGGGAACGATCCCCGCGCTGACGCGGTTGGTATCCCGGTCTTTCACACCGGCGACGATGGTCTTGCCCGCCGCGCCGGTTCCGGTGCCTTTCAGCGCTTTCCGCTTCGACTGCGACATGTTCTTGCGCAGGCCCCCGATGTAGGTCTCATCCGCCTCAACCGGTCCGGCAAACTGCGCCATTTCATCGGCCCAGGCTTCCCTGATCCGCTGCAACATGAACCATGCCGTCTTCTGCGTCACTTTCAGGTCCCGATGCAAGCGCATGGACGATACGCCCTTGAGCGACACCATTTCGAGATAGATGGCGAAGACCCACTTGCGGAGCGGAACGCGCGACCGCTCAAGCGCCGTGCCGATCCGCACCGAAAAGCCTTTGCGGCAGTCGGGACACCAATAGGGCTGCTTCTTGGTCGCCGGGGCTTCAACGGTTTCGCACGATCCGCAGTGCGGGCAGTGACGGCCCTCCGGCCAAACCTTCGACTCGAACCATGCGGTCGCCGCGGCCTCGTCCGGGAACATCTCGGTCAACTCGATCAGGCTAATGCCTTCGCGGTGTGCCTTTCCCGGTCCCTTCTGCGCCATCGTCTTTGCCTCAAACCTTTGTTACACCTAGTATATAGGGATGATCGGCTGTTCGGTCAAGTATATAATTTCCCTCTGAAGAGGGGGAAGGACAAGTTTGCCGCGGCCCGGCTCATGGCCTTTCGCAGAGGAATCCCAAGGGGAGGGGACGCTTTGCTTGCTCTGTCGTATCCCGTTCGCGGTTATTCTTGTGGAGGAATTCTCTTCGGAGGGGGCGGCCGGCGGCGCGGCAGCGTCGCCTAGCTCTTGAAAAACGCTTCCGCGCCGCTCTTGTAGTCCTGCTTGGCGGCGATGGCGGCGCGGGCGCGGTCGATTTCCGCCTGAAGGCCTGCGATATAGTCGTTCAGTTCGTCGATGGACATCAGGTCCATGTCCGGCTTGCCGGCCGGCCGCGCGGCGGGTTCGAGATCGTCGGTATCCAAGACGCTGCCTCCCTCCGCTTCGCACGGCCCGCGCCTGTCTGGACGCAGGCGCGCCCGTTGCCTATATCACGCCTTCGCCGGGCCGCCAAAAACCACGGCAACGACGCCCGCGCCGCCTGAGCGCCCGAATTCCGGCGCGCGAATCATTTTTCCGCAGGAGGGTTGCGATGAACCGGCCGATGATGCCGAAAGCGACAGCCGTGTGGCTGGTCGAGAATACGGCGCTGACCTTCGGGCAGATTGCCGAATTCTGCGAACTGCACGAGCTGGAGGTCCAGGCGATCGCCGACGAGGATATCGTCTCCGGCATGGCCGGGATCGACCCGATCCAGGCGGAGCAGCTGACCCAGGAAGAGATCGACCGCTGCCAGGCCGATCCCACGGCCAGTCTTGTCCTGAAAGAAACCGATATTCCGACGCCGGTGCAGCGCTCCAGGGGCGCGCGCTACACGCCGATCGCCAAGCGCCAGGACAAGCCGGACGGGATCGCCTGGCTGCTCAAGCATCATCCCGAACTCACCGACGCCCAGATTTCCAAGCTGCTGGGGACGACCAAGACCACGATCAACGCGGTGCGCGACCGCTCCCACTGGAACAGCTCGAACATCCGCGGGCGCGATCCGATGGATCTGGGCCTGTGCAGCTACGGCGACTACAACGCCGCCGTCGAAATCGGCCGCGCCCGGGTTCAGAAGGAAAACGAGAAGGCGGAACCGGCGCCGGAACCAAAACCGGCGATCGATTTCGGAATTTCGTCGCTGGTCAGCGACCTTCCGGGCAGCGAGCGGGCTTAGGGGCCGGCGTCCGGATCGGACGGTTCCGCCCATTCAGCGAATCTCTACAAGAACCTCCCCTGCCTCCAGGGCAGTTTCGATCTCCTCGAGGTGCGGCACCAGCCGGGCCCGAAGCGCGGCGTTGGTGGTATTCCCCCAGCGCAGCCAGACCACTTGCAGACCCGGTTCGCGCCGGGCCCGGTCGGCGAAGTCGGCATCCTTGGACCAGATGACGGCCTGCGCCGCGCGCGCCCACGCTTCGATTTCGCCGTCCGCGGCCGCACCGAGACCGATTTCGTTGACATGATCGCAGGCGTGCCCCCGATCCGAAAGCCATCGCGCGAGGCCCGGCGGCAACTGGGCATCGATCAGGAAGCGCATGGATCAGGCGGCAATCACGATGCGATGGTCGGTTGCCGTCGCCCCATAGGCGAGCGCGGCGTTCAGATCCGCTTCTTCGAGATAGGGATAGTCGTCGAGGATTTCCGCCGCCGCCGCGCCGGACGCCAGAAGCTCCAAAATGTCGGAGACCCGGACCCGGGTTCCCCGGATGTGCGGGCGGCCGGCGCAGATCGCCGGATCGATGGCGACCCGGGCCGGCGTCTGCGGGGCATCGGCCCTGCGGCCGAGGATTTCGGTAGGGATACAGATTCTGGCGCCCTTGCGCGGCGCCGAGTGCCCGTACCTGCTCAGGAAGGCCCGCAGTTCGCTTTCCAGGGCGTCAGCCCGGTGCGTGCCGGGTTCGACGGTATGGAACCATTGCTGGAGAACGCGTTCTGTCTGCCGGCCGTCCCGCTCATTCCGTTCAGAGAAATAGGCTTCTGCCGTGTTGTTCGAATACCCGACGAATTTCGAGGGCGCAAAGAACCACCGCTCGCCATCCGGCTTGGCGGCGTACCATGCATGAACCATCGACATCAGATTGCGCAAACCGGCGCCGCGCGGTCTATCCGCAAGTTCGGTCTGATAGCGCAGGATGTTGGCAATTGCCTGATCCCGATCGGCAACCAAGCTGAGTGTCGCCATGTCAGTTACCGCATGTTAAAATTTACGTAAGATAGGTATAAGGTAAAACAGGTGTAATTGAAAGTCAACAAGAATCGACATTACAGCAGGTATCGGGACGCGCTCGACGTTTGGAACTGCATACTGAAGCCCATGTATCGCAACGCCGAAAGGGAAACGCGACGGGCGTGCCGCTTGTCCGATTGTCGGGCCGCCGGCCAGCCTCGGCCTAAGCCCCCTTCGCGTATCCCGCCGATTGCAGCGCCGCGGTGATCTCATCGAGGATCGCCGGGTCGTCGATCGTCGCCGGCATCTTCCAGGCCTCGTCGTCGGCGATCTTCTGCATCGTGCCGCGCAGGATCTTGCCGGAGCGCGTCTTGGGCAGGCGCGGGACGACCACCGCCGACTTGAACGCCGCCACCGGCCCGATGCGCTGGCGCACCATGCCGACGATTTCCCGGACGATCTCGCCGTCGTCGCGCGCCACGCCGGCATTCAGCACGAGAAATCCGAACGGAATCTGGCCCTTCATGGCGTCGGCCACGCCGATCACCGCGCATTCGGCGACGTCCGGATGGTCGGCCAGGACCTCCTCCATGCCGCCGGTCGAGAGCCGGTGGCCGGCGACGTTGATCACGTCGTCGGTCCGGGTCATCACGAAGACATAGCCGTCCTCGTCGATGAAGCCGGCGTCGCCGGTCTTGTAGTGGCCGGGGTACTCTTCGAGGTAGGATTCGAGGAAGCGCGCCTCGGCGTTCCACAGGTTGGGCAGGCAGCTCGGCGGCAGCGGCAGTTTCGCGACCAGCGCGCCGACCTCGCCCGGCGCCACTTCCTGCTGGTTCTCGTCCAGCACCCGCATGTCCCAGCCCGGCATCGGCAGGGTCGGCGAGCCGAGCTTGACCGGCAGCATTTCGATGCCCGCCGGGTTGGCGCAGATCGACCAGCCGGTCTCGGTCTGCCACCAGTGGTCGATCACCGGGACGTTGAGCTGCCGCGCCGCCCACTGGATCGTGTCCGGGTCGGCGCGCTCGCCGGCGAGGAACAGGTAGCGCATGCCGCTCAGGTCGTAGTTCCCGATCAGGTCGCCGTTCGGGTCCTGCTGCTTGATCGCCCGGAAGGCGGTCGGCGCGGTGAACAGGACCTTCACGTCATGCTCGGAAATCACCCGCCAGAACACGCCGGCGTCCGGCGTGCCGACCGGCTTGCCCTCGAACAGGACGGTCGTGTTGCCGTGCAGCAGCGGGGCGTAGACGATGTAGGAGTGGCCGACGACCCAGCCGACGTCCGAAGCCGCCCAGTAGGCCTCGCCGGGCTCGACGCCGTAGATGTTCTTCATCGACCAGTGCAGCGCGACCATGTGGCCGCCATTGTCCCGGATCACGCCCTTGGGCTGGCCGGTCGTGCCCGAGGTGTAGAGGATGTAGAGCGGGTCGGTCGCCGCGACCGGCACGCAATCGGCCGGCGTTGCGCCGGCGACCGCCTCTTCCCAGTCCTCGTCGCGGCCGGGCACGAGGCCCGCCGTAACTTGTTCGCGCTGGTAGACGATGCAGAAGTCCGGCTTGTGGCTGGACAGTTCGATCGCCTCGTCGAGCAGCGGCTTGTAGGCCACGACGCGCCCCGGCTCGATGCCGCAGGAGGCCGAGACGATCGCCTTCGGCCCGGCGTCTTCGATGCGCACGGCCAGTTCGTTGGCGGCAAACCCGCCGAAGACGACCGAGTGGATGGCGCCGAGCCGGGCGATGGCGAGCATGGCGATGGCCGCTTCCGGGATCATCGGCATGTAGACGATGACCCGGTCGCCCCGGCCGATACCGCGCGCCTTCAGAACGCCGGCGAAGGCCGCCACCGCGTCGCGCAGCTCGCGATAGGTGTATTTGCGCTGCGCTCCGGTGATCGGGCTGTCGTAGATCAGGGCGAGCTGATCGGCCCGGCCGCCTTCGACATGGCGGTCCACGGCGTTGTAGCAGGTGTTGCATTCGGCCCCGGCGAACCAGCGGTAGAAGGGCGGATTGCTGCTGTCGAGCACCCGGTCCCAGGGCTTGTGCCAGTGCAGCCCCGCGGCAGCCTCGCCCCAGAAGCCCTCCGGATCCTCCAGGGAGCGCTTGTGAATGTCGGCGTAGGGCTGGGTCATGGCGGGCCTCGCAATGTCCTGGCGCGGTGGTCCGGGAGCGGTCCGGGAGCGGTCCGGGAGCGGTCCGGGAGCGGTATCCTGCCGCCGAGCCTATCGCGGCCGCGCCCCGGCGCAATCGCGCCCGATGCCGCGCGCCGCAATTGCCGCGCGTTTGAATTTGCCGCGGCCGGCGCTAAAACAACCACCGAAATCTGCCCAGCGGACCCCAAGCCATGCCGAACATCTACGAACAGCATCTCGACCGGAACCCGGCCAACTTCGCGCCCCTGTCGCCGATCCCGCTGCTCGAACGCGCCGCATCGGTGTTTCCCGATCATCCCTCGGTGGTGCATGGCGCCCGGCGCTACACCTGGTCGGAGACCTGGGAACGGGCGCGCCGGCTCGGCTCGGCCCTGTCGCGGCGCGGCATCGGCAAGGGCGATACCGTGGCGGTCATGCTGCCCAACATCCCGGAGATGTTCGAATGCCATTTCGGCATTCCCATGACCGGCGGGGTCATCAATGCGCTGAACACGCGGCTGGACGCGGCGACCATCGCCTTCATCCTGAACCACGGCGAAGCGAAGATCCTGATCACCGACCGCGAGTTCGCGCCGACCGTCGAAGACGCGCTTGGGCAGATCGGCCGCGAGATAACCGTCATCGACGTCGACGATCCGGAATATGGCGGCGACGGCGCCCGGCTCGGCGAAACGACCTATGAGGATTTCATCGCCGGCGGCGACCCGGCCTATGCGGGCCGGGAGCCGGACGACGAGTGGGACGCCATCGCGCTCAACTACACCAGCGGCACGACCGGCAATCCGAAGGGCGTCGTCTATTCCCACCGCGGCGGCTATATCGGCGCGATCGGCAACCCGGTGACCTGGTCGATGCCGCAGCATCCGGTCTATCTGTGGACCCTGCCGATGTTCCACTGCAACGGCTGGACCTTCCCCTGGGCCCTGCCGGCGGTGGCGGGCACCAGCGTCTGCCTGCGCAATGTCAGCGCCGCCGATATCTTCGCCGCCATCGCCGAGGAGGGCGTGACCCATTTCTGCGGCGCGCCGGTGGTGCTCAACCTTGTCATCAACGCCTCGGAGGACGAGCGCCGGCCGCTGCCGCACAAGGTCGAGATCATGACCGCCGCCGCGCCGCCGCCGCCGGCCGTGCTGGAGCGGATCGAGGCCATGGGCTTCCGCGTCACCCATGTCTACGGGCTGACCGAGGTTTACGGCCCGGCCACGATCTGCGCCTGGCACCCGGAATGGGACGCGCTGGAGCCGCAGGAGCGCGCCCGGGTCAAGTCGCGCCAGGGCGTGCGCTATCCGGTCGAGGAGGGCCTGATGGTCGCCGACCCGGAAACGATGGCGCCGGTGCCGAAGGACGGCGCGACCATGGGCGAGGTGTTCTTCCGCGGCAATCTGGTGATGAAGGGCTATCTGAAGAACGCCGACGCGACCGACGAGGCCTTCCGCGGCGGCTGGTTCCATTCCGGCGACCTCGGCGTCTGGCACCCGGACGGCTATATCGAGCTGCGCGACCGCTCGAAGGACATCATCATCTCCGGCGGCGAGAATATCTCGACCATCGAGGTCGAGGGCGTGATCTTCGGCCATCTCAAGGTGCTGGAGGCCGCCGTGGTCGCCCGGCCGGACGAGAAATGGGGCGAGACGCCCTGCGCCTTCGTCACGCTCAAACCGGGAGAGGAGGCGACCGAGGCCGAGATCATCGCGTATTGCCGGGACAATCTCGCCCATTACAAGGCGCCGAAGACGGTGATCTTCACCGGCCTGCCCAAGACCTCGACCGGCAAGGTGCAGAAGTTCAAGCTGCGCGCCCGGGCGGCCGGTCTTTGAGGCGGGCGCTCCGGCTCCGATGACCGCGCCGGGCGCGTCGATCCCCGCGTTCTGCGCCGCCTCGGCGACGCAGGTTACGTTCCGCGGACAAACGACGGGCATCGCGGATTTGGTGCAGCAGGCCGACGACGCGGCCCGGGCGCTGATCCGCCTCGGCGTCGCGCCGGGCGACCGGATCGCGCTCTGGCTGCCGAACTGCCCGGAATGGTTCGCGCTGTTCATCGCCGCCGCCCGGATCGGCGCGATCGCGGTCATGGTCAACACGCGCTACCGCAGCGCCGAGGTTGCCGACATCGTCGGCCGGTCCGGGGCGAAGGCGCTGTTCCTGTGGCCGGATTTCCGCGGCATCGATTTTCCGGCGATCCTCGCCGGGGTCGATCCGGCGGACGTGGATTCGCTTGCCGCCGTGGTGTCGGTGTTCCCGGCGGGGGGCGAAGGCGGTCCCGCGCAACTCGGCGACATTCCGGCAATGGGATTCGGCGAATTCATGGACCGCGGCGCGGCGTCGGACCTGCCTTTGCTCGGCAGCGACGGGCTGCCGGAGGCCGGCGTCGCCATCTTCACGACCTCGGGCACGACCGACAAACCGAAATTCGTCCTGCACAGCCAGCGGAGCGTGACCCGCCACGCAATGGATGTGATCCGGGCTTTCGGGATGACCGACGATGCATCGCCGCTGCTCCAGACGCTGCCCCTGTGCGGCGTCTTCGGCTTCTGCTGGGCCCTGGCGGCCGTCGCCGCGGGCCGCCCGATGCTGCTGGAGGAGAGCTTTTCCGCGGAAACGAGCGTCGCGGCGATTCGCGGCCGGCGCATCACCCACCTGGTCGCGACCGACGACATGCTCCACGCCATGCTCGATCTCGACGCGGACCGGACGGCGCTGCGCAGCCTGCGCATGGCCGGCTTCGCCGCCTTCAACGGCGATCCCGGCGCGCTGATGGACCGCTGCGAGGCCCACGGCGTGCCGCTGGTCGGCCTCTACGGCATGAGCGAGGTGATGGCCCTGTTCGCCGCCCAGCCGCCCGATGCGCCGCGCGGACAGCGGATCAAGGGGGCAGGGCGGCCGGTCTGCGCGGCGACCGCCGTCCGGGTGCGCGACCCGGCGTCCGGCGCACTCTTGGGCGAGGGGGAAACCGGCGCCCTGGAAATCCGCACGCCGAACCGGATGCTCGGTTATTTCGGCAATCCCGAAGCGACCGCCGAAGCGTTCGACAATGACGGCTTCCTGCGCACGGGAGACGCCGGCTACCTGGACGAGACCGGCTTCGTGTTCCTCGCCCGCATGGGCGACGCCCTGCGGCTCGGCGGCTTCCTGGTCGCGCCGGAAGAGATCATGGCCCGGATCGACGAAGTGGCGGGGGTCGCCGCATCGCAGGTCGTCGGCGTCACGGCCGGCGGCAAACCCCGCTGCGCCGCCTTCGTCATCCCCGAAGCGGGCGCGAAGGTTTCGGCGGCGGCGGTGATCGACCATTGCCGGGCCGGGCTCGCCGCCTACAAGGCGCCGGTTGCCGTCTGGGAGATCGCGGAATTCCCGACGACGCCCAGCCCCAACGGAACCAAGGTCCAGCGCCGCAAGCTCCAGCAGTTGGCCCAAGCGCGTCTGGATGCGTTGGCACGCTCCGGAGCGCCGGCCGAAAGCCCGCGCTGAGCCGGGCTGAAATCCCTTCGCCTGGAATTTCTCTGCGAAATGGCTTCACGCCGCAATTCTATCCTTCCCCCTCTTCAGAGGGGGAAGTCCCGGAGCGAAGCGGAGGGGATGGGGGTGTCTCGGGCCGTCGTCGGAGTCGCCTTGCGGCGAAGCGCGCCCCGCTACGGACATATGCGCCACGGCACCCCCACCTGGCCTCCCCCTCTGAAGAGGGGGAGGAATAGCGTCGCGGACGGGCGCAGCCTTTCGTAGAGGAAGCCAGGGGGATTCGTGCGACAGCGCCGCAGCCGCGACCGCTGCGGCCGCCGGGGACCGGCCGGACAGTAAATCAGCGCCGTCAGGCGCTGCTCAACATGGCGATTTCGTCCTTGATGCGGAGCTTCTGCTTCTTCAGCTCGGCGATATGCAGATCGTTCGGAAGGGGGCGGGCTTCCTCGTCTGCGATGGACTGCTCAAGGGTATGATGACGGGCTTTCAATGCTTCGATCCGGGGATCGACGGACATGGGCACCTCCATGTGAAATCCATGTGACATCCGTATGACATCGGCAGCAGAATTTAACAGACGCCGCCGCCGCAATCCAGCGGTTCGGGAGCTCCGTTACCGGCCGGTATCGCTGCGGCAGGCCGCGGCTGCGATGGCGGCCAAGGCGGCCTCTGTCTCCGCGGCATCGGTCTCTGCGCCGGCTCCCGATCCGAGAACCGAGAGATACGCTTCCATATTGGCACGCGCCGCCGCGCTGTCCAGCGGCGCCGCGCCGGAAGCGCCGGAAGCGCCGAAATCGCCGAAGCCGCCGAATCCGGGAGCGTCGGCGAGGGCGGCCAGCCGCAGCTGTTCGATATGCTCGGCGTCGATCTCGATCTTCTGGATCCGGGCGCGCAGGGCCGCCTGCAGTTCGGACGGCGGGCTGCCGTCGAGCGGCGATTTCAGGCGCCGGCGCACCGAACGCAAAGGCCTGACGACCTCCTTGTGCCAGCCGCGGACCGCGCTGCACGCGGCCTCGATCTGCGCCCGGTCGAGGCGCGCGCCGTTGCGGCCGGTCCAGGCGCAGAACAGCAGGATGTTGACGTCCGCGCCGTGCGCCTCCTGGAGCGCGATGCAGGCGTCGGCAACCCCGTCCCGACCATAGGTGGCGAGGGAAAAATCCCAGAACGGATGATCGGGAAACTGCATGGGCCTGCCTGCCGTGCCGCCGCGTTCGTTCGCTTCACTTTCGGGCCGGAAAAGGGTAGTCTCAATCCCGGAGAGAGGCCATGGCCGACGACACGAACAGCGGCGACGACGGCGCGGAGTCCCAGGCCGCGATCCGGCGCAAGCTGGAGGAGTTGCGCGTCGAACACCGCGACCTGGACGACATGATCGCCCGGGTGAACGAGGAAGCGCCGTTCGACCAGCTCCGCATGCAGCGCCTCAAGAAGCGCAAGCTTGCCCTGCGCGACCAGATCAACCGGCTGGAAAGCGAACTGCTGCCCGACATCATCGCGTGAGGGTGTTGAAGGCATGGCGAAGCGGCGTTGAGCAGCGCGACGCGGGCGTTGGTGTCGAGCAGGTAACGCATCACTCGGTCGCGCCGTCGGGCCCGGGACGGCGCGGCAGTTCGGGCTGGCTCCGTCCGTCGACGAAGAAGTCGGAGGAAAATTCGCCGGCAATGGCGTCCAGCCAGGCCCAATCCGATTCGACGGGTTCGGGGAAAGGCGCTGCCCTACAGCAATTTCACCAAGGCGACAATCAGCCCGCCCTGGGCGATCAGCGCGCCAAACATCCATTTCAGCAAGTCGGCCTTCACCGCCTCGATGCGGGCCTCTACTTGAGCGATGTCGGCCTTGAGAGTCGCCTCTACTTGAGCGATGTCGGCCTTGAGAGTCGCCTCTACTTGAGCGATGTCGGCCTTGAGAGCCGCCTCTACTTGAGCGATGTCGGCCTTGAGAGTTGCCTCTACTTGAGCGGTGTCTGTCTGGAGAGCCGCGACATCCGCCTTGGTCGCGAGATTGGCGTTGAGCAGGGCAACATGCTCCTCAGCCAGGGTCTCGGCCTGCCTCTCGGTGAAGCCGCTCTCAGTCAGGCGTTTGACGAAGCGGTGGGTGTCGAATGCGATCGCCTCGGTCATGGTTCGATTATAGGGGTCCGCCAGTGCCGAACAAGAACCGTTGCACCGCTGCTCGGGCCGCTGTCCCGACGAATACGACAACCGGCAGCTGCTGTGAACACTGTGGGAACATTTTGCGCAGATGTCAAATCGGAAAGCGCCTGAAATCGGCGCGGGCGGCCATGATCGGTTGCTCCCGGCCCGGCGCGGCCTATAATCCGCGGCTTCCTTTGAGACGGATCGCAACAGGACCATGGATAGCACCCCGCCGCCGGTGGCCATCGTCATGGGCAGCCAGTCCGACTGGGAAACGATGCGGGAGGCCCGGGACGTCCTGGCCGAACTCGGCGTGACCGCCGACGTCCGGATCGTCTCGGCGCACCGGACGCCCGACCGGCTCTACGCCTTCGCGAAAGGCGCGAAGGACGCCGGCGTGAAAGTGATCGTCGCCGGCGCCGGCGGTGCGGCCCACCTGCCGGGCATGATCGCCTCGCTGACCACGCTGCCCGTGCTCGGCGTGCCGGTTTCCTCGGCTGCTCTCTCCGGCGTCGATTCCCTCCATTCCATCGTGCAGATGCCCGGCGGCGTGCCGGTCGGGACGCTCGCCATCGGCAAGGCCGGGGCGAAGAATGCCGGCCTGCTGGCGGCGGCGATCCTCGCGCTCGGCGACGCGCGGATCGATGCGGCGCTTGCGGCGTGGCGGCAGGCCCAGACCGACGCCGTCGCCGAAACCCCGGCTTGACGGCAGCCGTCCAGCGCGGAAAGCCCGTGCCGCCGGGCAGCGTCATCGGCATCCTCGGCGGCGGCCAGCTCGGCCGGATGATCGCGCTGGCCGCGGCGCCGCTGGGCTACCGCTGCGCGGTCCTGACGCCGGAGGAAGACAGCCCGGCTTCGCAGGTCGCGTGGCGAACCGTCGTCGCCCCGTATGACGATGCCGCGGCGCTCGCCCGCCTGGCCGATCTCGCCGACGTCGTCACGCTCGAGTTCGAGAATGTGCCGGCGCAGGCCGTCGCGGCGCTGGCGGCGCGGGTGCCGACCGCGCCGGACGAACGCGTTCTCGCCGTCACCCAGGACCGGCTGAAGGAAAAGACGCTGGCGCACGAGGCGGGGCTCGCGACCGTCGCCTTCGCCGCCATCGAGGGCGGCGACCTTTCCGCCATGCGCGAAACGGTCGGGTTCCCGGCCATCCTGAAGACCCGGCGCATGGGGTACGACGGCAAGGGCCAGCGCCGCGTCGACAGCCCCGAAGAGGCGGAAAGGGCCTGCCGGGACCTCGGCGACTCCCTGATCGCCGAAGCCGTTTGCCCGTTCGAAATGGAACTGTCGGTGATCGCCGCGCGGTCGCCCGATGGCGAAATCCGGGCGTTCGACGCGGTCGAGAACGCGCATGAAAACCATATCCTGCGCACGACCCGGGCGCCCGCGCGCATCGCCGAAGCCGTGCGGGCGGAGGCGCAGGAAGCGGCCCGCCGGCTCGCCGGGCGCCTGTCGCTCGTCGGCCTGCTCGCGGTCGAGTTCTTCTGGTCGCCGGAGGCGGGACTGCTGGTCAACGAGATGGCGCCGCGGCCGCACAATTCGGGCCACTGGACGATCGAGGCCTGCCGCACGAGCCAGTTCGAGCAGTTGGTCCGGGCAGTCTGCGGCCTGCCGCTCGGCGATCCCGCCCGCCGGCACGATGCGACCATGACCAATCTTCTGGGGGCCGAAGCGGACGATTGGGCAGAGCCGGTCGCCGACCCGGACATGCACCTGCACCTGTACGGCAAGGCCGAGGCCCGCGAAGGGCGCAAGATGGGCCATGTCACCCGGCTGCTCCCGCTCGGCGCCCACATTGCGGACGGCAACGGATAGTACGTCCGCACCGATTACGCAGCGGCGCCTGGTCGGCAAAAATTTATTAAATCGATACTGAAATAGTCAAATATTACACGCACAATTTATAGAAAATTTCGTACTGTTGCCCTTCGCATGATCGTGCCGCTCGGGGCAACGCAATCCCGGGGCGGCCGTCGGCGCAAGGAGGGAGATCCGATCGGCGATCCGGGCGAAAAGAACTCGGATCGTCGGTGTCATCACGTTATCAGCGGAGGAAATCCATGAAACTGAAACCAACCCTGATTGCCGCTGCCCTTGTGGCCGTTGCGGCGCCGGCGCAGGCCGAATCGGTCATCATCGGCAATCCGAACTGGGGCAGCGCCCAGGCGGTCGCCGGTCTGATCAAGGTGGTCGTGGAAACCAAGATCGGGGGCAAGGCCGACTTGGTGCCGGGCACCAACGCCAACATCTTTGCCGGCATGGACCGCGGCAAGGGCGAGATCGACATTCATCCGGACGTCTGGCTGCCGAACCAGGAAAATTTCGTCAACCTGTATGTCAAGAACAAGAAAACGGTCGTTCTGAGCAAGAACCCCTACGCCGGCCGAAGCGGCTTTTGCGTTACCAGGGACTTTTCGAAGAAATACAACATAACCTCGATCTTCGATCTGACCCGTCCGGAAGTCGCCAAGGCAACGGACATGGACGGCAACGGCAAGGGCGAGCTCTGGATCGGCGCGCCGGGCTGGGCTTCGACCAATACCAACGAGATCAAGGTGCGCGACTACGGGCTGCTGACGTTCATGGATCCGTTCCGCGCCGAAGAGAGCGTCTCGCTCGCGCGCGTCGGCGACAGCATCCGGAAAAAGCAGGGCTTCGCGTTCTACTGCTATTCACCCCACGCCATCTGGAGCATGTTCGACATCGTGCGCCTCAAGGAGCCGAAATACGATCCGAAGAAGTACACCATGGTCCAGCCCAAGGTGAGCGCGGACTGGAAGAAGAAGTCGAAGATCACGACCGGAGACGCGCCGCGGAGCATGCGGGTCGCCTTCTCGAAGACGCTGATCAAGCGCGCGCCGACCGTCGTCGCTTTCCTGCGCAACATGAAGCTGGACACGGCGACGGTGAGCGCCATGGTCTTCGAGATCGGCGCGAAAAGGCGGAATCCGGTCGACGTGGCCAAGGACTGGGTCGCCAAGAACGGCAAGCGGGTGGACGGCTGGCTCGGCCTGTAGGCCCGCAGGCAGTTTTCGCCCGAGAAGAATGAGCAGCCATCGGGGCTCCGGCCCCGATGGCGCTTTCTTTCAGTCTATCAGTCTATCGCCGATCCATGAGGGCCACTCCGACCGCCGGCGCCGCAACCGACCCGGACATGCACCTGCACCTGTACGGCAGGGCCGAGGCCCGCAAAGGGCGCAAGATGGGGCATGTCACCCGGCTGCTGCCGCTCGGCGCCTACAGGGCCGGCACCACCGTGGTCAGCGCGCCCCGCGCCCCTTCGATGCGACGTAAAATCCGGCCGGTCCGCCGGGAATTCGGCCGGGAATCGCTTGTCGCCGGAAGAGGCGCCGGTCTATGGAAAGCGCTTGCAGACGGGCACAGAGGGATGTCCGTCCTGCGTTCAGATCGGGACGATCCGGCATGAGCCGGGGCCCGACCATCAAAGTCGGAGGAATCGATGAAATTCAGAGCAACCCTGCTTGCCGCCGCCATCGTGGCCGTCGCGGCGCCTGCGCAGGCCGAATCGGTCAATATCGGCGTACCGAACTGGGTCGGCGCCAAGGCGATCGCCAACCTGATCAAGGTCGTCGTCGAGACCAAGATGGGCGGCACGACGGACATGGTGCCCGGCACCAACGCCAGCATCTTCGCCGGCATGGACCGCGGCAAGGGCGAGATCGACATTCATCCGGACGTCTGGCTGCCGAACCAGGAAACCTTCACCAACGAATACGTCAAGAAGAAGAAGACGGTCGTTCTGAGCAAGAACCCCTATGTCGGCCGCCAGGGCTTCTGCGTTTCGAAGGATTTCTCGAAGAAGCACAAGGTGACCTCGATCTTCGACCTGACCCGTCCGGATGTCGCCAAGGCGATGGACAGCGACGGCAACGGCAAGGGCGAGATCTGGATCGGCGCGCCGGGCTGGGCCTCGGCCAACGTCAACGAGATCAAGGTGCGCGACTACGGTCTGATGGCGTTCATCGAGCCGATCCGCGCCGAGCAGAGCGTGATGACGGCGCGCGTCGGCGACAGCATCAAGAAAAAGCAGGGCTACGCTTTCTACTGCTATTCGCCCCACGCCATCTGGAACATGTACGATATCGTGCGTCTGGAAGAGCCGAAGTTCGATCCGAAGAAGTACATCATGGTCCAGCCGAAGCAGAGCGCGGACTGGAAGAAGAAGTCCAAGGTGATGACCGAAGACGCGCTGAAGGCGGTCCAGGTCGCCTGGTCGAAATCGCTCGAAAAGCGTTCGCCGACCATCGCCGCCTTCCTGCGCAACATGAAGCTGGATTCCGATACGGTGAGCAATCTGGTTTTCCAGATCGCGGCCAAGCGGCGGAAGCCGGAAGAAGTGGCCAGGGAATGGGTCGCGAAGAACGGCAAGCGGGTGGACGGCTGGCTCGGTCTCTAGGCTTGCGGCCGGTCTCCATTTGGGGAAAAAGAGCAGCCATCGGGGCCCCGGCCCCGGTGGCGCTTTCTTGTGGCGCTTTCTTTCAGTCTGTAGCCGATCCATGAGGGCCATTCCGACCGCCAGTGCCGCAACCGGTTTGGACCGGACGGACAGCGCCATCGAGATCGAGGGCGTCTGGAAGATTTTCGGCGCCCGGGCCGGCGAGGCGCTCGACGCCGTGCAGGCCGAAGGAATCTCGAAAGCCGAGGTGCTGGAACGGTTCGACTGCGTCGTCGGGGTCGCCGACGTCACCCTGTCGGTCCCGCGCGGCGAGATCTTCTGCGTCATGGGCCTGTCCGGCAGCGGCAAGTCCACGCTCGTCCGCCATATCAACCGGCTGCTCGAGCCGACCGCCGGCCGCATCCTGGTCAACGGCGAGGATATCCTCTCGATGCAGGACCAGGCCCTGCGGCGCTACCGCAACGAACACATTTCCATGGTGTTCCAGAACTTCGCCCTGATGCCGCACCGCTCGGTTCTGGACAATATATCCCTGCCGCTGGAAATCCGCGGCGCCAGCAAGAACGAACGCACGGAAGTCGCCCAGCGCGCCCTTCAGATGGTCGAGCTCGGCGGCTGGGGCCACAAATTTGCCCACGAGCTGTCCGGCGGCATGCAGCAGCGCGTCGGCCTGGCGCGGGCGCTGGCCGCAGATCCCGAGATCCTGCTGATGGACGAGCCGTTCAGTGCGCTCGACCCGCTGATCCGGCGGCAATTGCAGGACGAGTTCATCAAGCTGGCCGGCGTCATGGAAAAGACGACGGTGTTCATCACCCACGACCTCGACGAAGCTGTCCGCATCGGCGACCGGATCGCGATCATGCGCGACGGCCGGGTCGTCCAGACCGGCCGGCCGGAAGAGATCGTGATGCACCCGGAGGACGATTATGTCGCCGATTTCGTCGCCGGAATTTCGCGCCTTAAAGTGGTGCGCGCCCATGCCGTGATGAAGCCGCTCGACGCGCACGAAGCGGAACACGGGCCGGTCCCGGCCGAAGCGCGGCGCTTCCGGCACGACGAAAATCTGAGCGTCCTGATCGAGGCCGCGATCGAAGACGATGCACCGGTTCTTGTCACCGGCGACAGCGGGCAGGATATCGGGGCGATCACGCGCGCCGACCTGCTGCGCGCCGTGGTGGAAGGGACGGAAACCTCATGACCGGCGTGCCCGAATCAGCCGTGCCGGCTGCCGGTCAGACGGATCAGATCGGCCCGCTCGTCGACGAGTTCACCGGGACGGACGGCGCGTATTACCGCCGGACCTTCGAGCGGATCGGCGGCTCGTCCAAATTCGTCTGGATCTTCCATCCCTGGGCGGCGCTGCTCGGCCCGGTCTGGTACGGCGCGCGCGGCCTGTGGAACGCAGCCCTGCCGTTCCTGCTGGTCGAGACCTTCGCCTTCATCCAGATGGCGCGCGGCCTGTTCGGCAACCTGGCGACCGACGCCTACGCCCGGGTTGCGCAGATCGAGGCGACGCTCGCCTTGCGCAAGAAACAGCTCGAAGCGGCCCGTGCCGCCAACGCCGACAATGTCGACGTGTTCGAACGGACCGTCAAATCGCTGGAAGCGGCCATCGGCGGCATCCGGCAGGAAGCGGTGGAAATCGAACAGGGGGCCATCTGGGTCGCGCTTTCAGGCGTCGCCATGCTCCTGCTGTTCAAGGCGGCCGAGGGTTTCTGGGCCAACCGGGCGCTGGAGAAGCGTTTTTCCGAATGGCTGTCGAACCGGAAGGTCGCCAGCGGCGTCACGCTGCGCCGCACGCTGCTCAGCATCGTCTTCTGCCTCGTCATCGTGGCGGCCTCGATTCTGCACTACGCCTTCCCCGGCGAGTTCGGGATCCTCGCCGGTTTTCCGACCGACGACATCTTCCACAGCGAATCGAGCGAAGGGGTAAAGGCCTTTTTCGAGGCGGTCACGACCGGCGGCAGCGCCTTCTTCGGCTCCATCTCCTACGGCATCCGGGTGATCCTCGATTTCCTCGAAGTCGTCTTCGTCGAAACGCCATGGATCGTCGTCGCCAGCTTCATCATCCTGTTGACGGGCCTGTCCGCCGGCCTGCGCGCCGCGGTCTGGTCCGGCGCCTTCCTCGCCTATATGGGCGTGCTGGGCTTCTGGGACAAAGCGATGACCACCCTGGCGCTGCTCGGCACGGCGGCCTGCATCTCCATCGCCATCGGCATCCCGCTCGGCGTCTATTGCGCCCGCCGGCCGCGGGTCTATTCGGCGATCCGGCCGATCATGGATTTCATGCAGACCATGCCGGCCTTCGTGTTCATGATCCCGGTGATCGCCTTCTTCGGCACCGGCAAGCCCGCCGCCGTCGTCACGACCATGATCTTCGGCGGCACACCGGTGGTCCGGCTCACGGTGCTGGGCCTGCGCGGCGTGCCCGAATCCGTGCGCGAAGCGGCGATCGCCTACGGCGCCTCGAAATTCTACCTGCTGACCAAGGTCGACCTGCCGCTCGCCAAGCCGTCGATCATCGCCGGCATCAACCAGACGATCATGCTGAGCCTCGCCATGGTGGTCGTTGCCTCGCTGATCGGCGCCAAGGGCCTGGGCGAGGACGTGCTGGAAGCGCTGCAATATGCGTCGGTCGGGCAGGGCATCCTGGCCGGCTTCGCCATCCTGTTCTGCGCCCTCATCCTCGACCGCATCGTGGCGGGGGCGAAGACCTGAGGACGGCCTGCGGGCGCGCTTGGCACTGGAAAGCGGAAGGCCGCCCGGCGATAATCGGACCGCGAGGCTGTTGCGGGCGGCGGGCCGGACCTCCCGGCGTGCCGGCGCCATGACCGGAAGGGGAAATGCCATGACTGCGGCCGAAGAATTCGAAGCCCTCTGGCCCGGCGGCGTCAATGCGGTTCCGGCCATATCCCCGGCGCCGCGGCCGGCGGATCTCAACGGCAGGCGTATCGGGTTCCTGTGGGACTATGTGTTCCGGGGCGATGAAATCTTCCCGGTCCTGGAACGGGCCCTCGCCGAGGCCTACGACGATGTGGAATTCGTCGGTTACGACGCCTTCGGCCCGACCTTTGCCGGCGACGAGCACGAGACGCTCGCCGCGCTGCCGCAGCGGCTGAAGGAACTGGAAATCGACGCGGTCGTCTCCGGCGTCGGCGGCTGAGGGGCGTGCACGCCCGCCGTGATGCGGGCCAGCGCCATCGTCGAGAAAACCGGAATTCCCACCGCCTCGCTGGTCTGCGACGGCTTCGTCGGCCAGGCCGCCGGCATTGCGCCGGGGCTCGGTGTTGCCGGGCTGCCGGTCGCCCGTATCGTCGGCCATGTCGACGGGCAGGACCTCGACGAACTGCAGCAGAACCTGAGGGCTGTGACGGCGAACGCCGTGATCGACTGTCTCACCACGCCGGTGGAAGCGGATTCCGCGGCGTCCGGACTCACCAGCGATACCGTCGTCGCGCGCGGCTCGTTCGATGACGTCAACACGGTGTTCTACGAACGCCGCTGGAGCGACGGCCTGCCGGTGGTGCCGCCGACGGCCGGGCGCGTGGCGGCGTTCCTGGCGCACACCGACGACGATCCCGACCGCATTATCGGCGCTCTGAAGCCGTCGGGCTCCGCAGCGACAGTCCGGAACGTGGCGATCAACGGCGTGATGGCGAATTGCCTGCCGGAGCATATGCCGGTGCTGATCGCCATTGCCGAAGCGCTCGCCGATCCGGGCTATGGCGTCGAGCACAGCGGGGATACCACCGGCGGGGACGCGCTGATAATCCTGAGCGGCCCGGTCGTCGACCGGCTGCAGTTCAATTGCGCCGAGGCTTCGCTGCGCGACGGTTACCGGGCGAACACCAGCGTCGGCAGGTTCCTTCGCCTTTTCCTGCGCAACGTCGCACGCTGCCTGCCGGGCGCTACGGACAAGAGCACCTTCGGCAACACCTGGCGCGTCGTCCTCGCCGAGAACGGCACGGCGGCACGCGAGCTCGGCTGGCCGTCGTTCAGCGCCGACGCCGGCTTCGAACCCGATGCGAATCTCGTCACGGTCGGCCGGTTCACCGGCAGCAACGTGATCGGCTCGATCTACGGCAACGACCCGGACACGATCGCCCGCTACCTGGCGGACGGCCTGGTCCGCCAATCGGGCTGGGAACTCGTCTTCACCGTCGGCTTTTCCCGCGGCCTCTATCGGCCGCTGCTGGTCCTGAGCCCGATGGTGGCGAAAACGCTGGCGCGCAGCGGCACGACGAAGGAACGGCTGCGCGGCCTGCTGTTCGACCATGCGCGTCTGCCGGCGCGCAAGCTGGAAGCCTATATCGGCGCCTGGTCCAACATGGTGCCGGGAAACCGGAGCCTGAACCAATTGGTCGAAGCCGGCAGGGCGGCGGCCCTCTACGGCGAAAGCGACGATCCCGAACGGCTGGTGCCGATCGTCGAGAAGCCGGAACATATCCTTCTGGTACTGAGCGGCGACCCGCTGCGCGCCAATGCCTGCGCTTTCGCCAGCAACGGCATGCACGGTTTCCCGACCAGCAAACGCATCCGTCTGCCGGCGAAGTTGCAATAAGGGTCGGTGAAACCCTTGCCGGGAAAGACCGGCCCTAGCGCCGGAAGTCGCCCGCCTGCCCCGGTTTCAGGAAATTGCGCAGGCCCAAGGGATCTGGCAGGCGCTCGAGCGTTTCCCGCAGGCGCTGCGTGGCCTTCGGAATCTGCATCGTCTCGTCGATGCGCCGCTCCAGGAAGCGCCAGGTCCGCGCACTGTCCTCGGAGTTGTCGTTCAGCCAGTGGACGACGGTGGCGCCGTAGACGCCGGCGAGCAGGCCCCGCTTGGTGTAGAAATTGAAGTCCGTCGCCGTGTCACCGGCGGCGCGCCAGATCGTGTCGACCGTCCGGTAGAGAATGCGCATCCCGGCCGGCCCGTTGGGCGGGAAGGACAGGACCGTGAGCCCCCGGCGCACCGCGTCGCGATGGCCGGCATTCTGTTCGAGCCGGAGGCGGACCGCGCGGGCGATCCGGTCGCGCACCCGCATGGCTTCGAGATCTTCCTCCGCCAGCGCGGCGGCCATGTTTTCGTCGGCAACGCGATTGAAATACTCGATCGCGTCGATGGCGCCGCGCGGGAAGGCGCGATGGGGGAATTCGGCATCGAGTCCGGCCTGTTCCGCCGCCGCCGCCATCGCCGTGCCCGTCCAGCCGTCGAACGGAACGTGTTCAAGCAGCGCGTCGAGCAAGGCCCGGCGCTTCGCCTCGAACCGCTCCCTTTCCTTCGTTTCGTCGTTCATCCGGCCGGGTTTCCTGCCGCGCCTGCCTCGATAGTCCCCGTCCCGGTAACCTAGGAACCGCCAGTCAAATTGTCACCGTATTTTGCTTTTGTGGCGCTTTGTGATAGATAGCCTCCGATTGCACGGGCGTCCCGGCCGGCAGGCGGGCGCCTCTTTGTATACGCGGAGTCCGAACCCAACCGCCGGAAACGAGACCGAAGGAGACCCTGGCCATCGTTCAGGTCGTAGTCCGAGACAACAATGTCGATCAGGCCCTGAAGGCGCTGAAGAAGAAGATGCAGCGCGAGGGCGTGTTCCGCGAGATGAAGCTGCGCCGGAGCTATGAAAAGCCGTCCGAGCGCAAGGCCCGCGAAAAGGCCGAGGCGGTGCGCCGCGCCCGCAAGCTGGCGCGCAAGCGCATGGAGCGCGAAGGCTTCTGACCGTTCCGGGTCCCCGGCGGCCGGAATTTGAGGCGGCGTGCAATCCGCCGACTGAGCGGATGCGGCAGGAGCGCCGCGCCGGCAGTGCGCGGAACCGGGGGAATGCAGCATGACCGAAGAGGCGGAACTGCTCGGCCGCATCGCCGTGTGCGCCGGAATTTTCGGGGGTAAGCCTGTCATTCGCGGCATGCGGATCGCGGTCGAGCATGTCCTCGGCATGCTGGCGGCCGGCGATTCGACAGAGACGATCCTGCAGGAATTTCCCGACCTCGACGCTGACGATATCCGGGCCTGTCTGCTGTTCGCCCACCGCTCGGTCGCCGGTGAGCATGTGCACGATCGGGTCGCCATACGGGAAGCTTCGTGAGATTTCTCCTCGACGTCTGCGCGGCATCGCAGACGTTGTACAAGGAGCTGACCGGCCTCGGGCACTGTCGATACCCCTCGGCGCCACAGGCCGGCATGTTCCTTCCCCCTCCTCAGTGGATTGCTCTGCGAAACGATTAGAGCACCATCGGAATCCCCCTCCCCTTGGGGGAGGGGTTAGGGGAGGGGTCGTCCGCCGTTGCAACGATGCCGGTTTGGGCAATGCTCGGGCCGCCGCATACCCCTCCCCCTGCCCCCTCCCCCAAGGGGAGGGGGATTATGGCTTTGGCCTGCGCCGCAGGGTTCCGATTGCCGGGTTTGGGAGGAAATTAGGCCAGTGTCCCGCCCCAGGCGGCGGGAAATCAATGTCATGCCGCCGCCGGGACGCCCGCTGCCTTCAGTGCCGCTTCCTGGCGTGCGGCGAGCGCGTCGACGTCGAAATCGTCGATCATGCCGTGGAACAGCCGGTGCCAGTTCACCTCGGCGCGCAGGCGCATGAACACCGAGCCGAGGCCGATGGCGGCGCGGTCCATCAGCACGAATTCGCGCGGCGGCTTCACGCCGCCGACCCGTTTCAGCTCCTCATGCACCTTGCCGACGGTCCGCGCGCCGTATTGCACGCTGTTGTCCTGCTGGATCGACTGGACCTTGTCCTCCATCAGCGGCTCGTAGAGGAAGCGCGCCCAGATGTTCAGGATGTCGATGGTCTCGCGGTCCAGGCCGATGAAGCCCCAGGTCTCGTAGGCGTGGACCGCCAGCTCCTCGTCGTCATCCTTCAGCGCGTTGTAGAGGTCGATCACGCCCTTCACGAAGGGCGGCGAGAAGACCCGGATGCAGCCGAAGTCCAGCAGGTTGATCGAGTTATCGTCCCGCGCCGCATAGTTCCCCAGATGCGGATCGCCGTGGATGACGCCGAAATCGTAAAAGGGCACATACCAGGCGCGGAACATGGTGCGCGCCAGCGCGTTGCGGGCCTCGACCGGCGCGTCCTCGAACGCCGTCAGCTTGCGCCCGTCGAGCCAGCCCATGGTGAGCAGCCGGCGGGTCGACAGGTCCGGAACGACCGGCGGGACGCGGATATCCGCCTCGTCCTTCAGCATGTGCCGGTAGAGCGCCATATGCGCGGCCTCGCGCTCGTAGTCGAGCTCTTCGAGCAGGCGGGCGGAAAGCTCCTTGTGGATATTGGCGGTGTCGATCGCGCTGTCGTAGCGGGCGTAGAGGCCGAAGATCACCCGCAACTGCCGCAGGTCCGCGGCGACGACGGAGGCCATGTCCGGATATTGCAGCTTGCAGGCGACGGGCGTGCCGTCCTCCAGGGTCGCCCGGTGGACCTGGCCCAGCGAGGCGGCGGCCGCGGCCTTGCGCTCGAAACTGCCGAACCGGCTCCGCCAGTCCGGGCCCAGCTCGGTCGCCATGCGGCGGCGCACGAAGGGCCAGCCCATCGCCGGCGCGTCGCTCTGCAGCTGCGCCAGTTCGCGCGCGTATTCACGCGGCAGCGCGTCCGGCACCGTCGACAGGAGCTGCGCCACCTTCATCAGCGGTCCCTTGAGGCCGCCCAGCGCGGCGCGCAATTCCGCGGCGTGGCGCTCGCGGTCGACCGTGACGCCGAGATAGCGCTCGCCGGCCACCCGCGCCGCCAGCCCGCCGACGGCACGGCCCGCCTTGACGTAGCGGCGGACCCGCCCGCCGAGATTGCCGGTTTCGCTCATGCCGGAAAAATGGGGGCCGCCGCCGGTGCGGCAACCCCCGGATTGCTGCGAGCGGGGAGCGTGCGGCGCGAAGGCCGCGGCGATGTCCGCAACCGTGGGTCGCGGCGGGCTCGCGCCGGTCCCGCTACGGCCGTCGGCCGTGTGCCTTCGGGCGGTTTTGCGCCGCTATTCGGGCCGATTCAGTTGTCCGCCTGCGTTGGCTTCGCCGCCGCGTGGGCGCGAACCAGCGCCTCGATCAGCGCGAACTCGTCATCGGCCCGCGCGTATTCCTCCCGGAATTCAGGATCCTCCATAAAGCGCTTTTTGAGGTCGCTCAGCTTCGTCATGGCGTCATCCGCTTCATCCGCTCCCTGGCCTCAGATCCCGTGATAATCCCGGAACCAGGCGACGAATCGGGGGATGCCCTCGGCGATGGTCGTCTTCGGGCTGAACCCCAGGTCCCGTATGCTGGTGTCGATGTCGGCGCAGGTCTCTTTCACGTCGCCCGGCTGCATGGGTTGCATGTCGAGGATCGCCTTGCGGCCGCACGCCTTCTCGATCTCGCCGATGAAGTCCATCAGGGCTTCCGGCCGGTTGTTGCCGAGATTGTAGAGCCGGTGCGGCGGCGCGCCGTTTTCCGCCGTCCCGTCTTCAGTCCCCCCCTCTGTCCCGGGCGTCCGGTCCAGCGCAGCCAGCGTGCCGGCGACGATATCGTCGATGAAGGTAAAGTCCCGCCGCATGTCGCCGTGGTTGAAGACCGGGATGGGCTCGCCGATCAGGATCGCCCTGGCGAAAATATACGCCGACATGTCCGGCCGGCCCCAGGGGCCGTACACGGTGAAATAGCGCAGGCCGGTCTGCGGCAGGCCGTAGAGATGGGCGTAGCACCAACTCATCAACTCCGCGGACCGCTTGGTCGCGGCATAGAGCGAAATCGGCCGGTCGACCCGGTCCCCGGCCGCAAAGGGCAGCTTCGTATTGCCGCCGTAGACCGAGGACGAGCTGGCATAGGTCAGGTGCCGGATGCCGCCGTGATGGCGGACCGCCTCCAGGATTGCCAACTGGCCGCGGACGTTGGTTTCCAGGTAGGCGCCGGGGTTCTCCAGCGAATAGCGGACGCCGGCCTGCGCCGCTAGATGCAGGACGGCGGAACCGTCCGGAAGGCCGTTCACGGTCCGTGCGACCGCGTCCGCGTCCGCGACGTCGATCTTCTCGAACCGGAACCGGTCGTGGTCCGCCAGCCGGGCCAGCCGGGCCTTCTTCAGCGCGGGATCGTAATAGGCGTTCAGATTGTCGATCCCGACGACCGTATCCCCGCGCGCCAATAGGGCGGCGGCGCAACTCATGCCGATAAACCCGGCGACGCCGGTAATCAGGACGGTCATGGCGGAGCGGTTTCCGGAGGCCGAAACGCGCCGCAGGATAGCCGGCTGCCGTCCTCCCGCCAGCGCCAAATGCGCCGCACGGTGCGGCCGGAGCGTCAGTGCCGCCGCGCGCACCGGGTGCGGACAGACGGACCGCCGCAATGTATATGCTGTCCGGAGAAATCCCCGATCGCCGTGCGGGCTTCCCGGGCCGGGAGGGTTGCGAACCGCCGTTTGGAACATCGGGAACGGAATACCGGAATGACCGCGAAACACCCGAACATCGTCCTGATCATGACCGACAACCAGCCTGCGGATGCCGTTGGCTGCTACGGCAACGATGAACTGCATACGCCGAACCTAGACGCCCTGGCGTCGGACGGCCTCCGGTTCGACAACGCCTATTGCCCCAATGCGATGTGCTCGCCGTCGCGCGCGTCGCTTTGGACCGGCCGGATGCCGTGCCAGCACGGCGTCGCGACCTGGCTCGACGACCGGTTGATGCACACCTGGCCGGAGGGCTGGAGCGCCGTCGAGGAATTCCCGACCTTGCCGGGAATTCTGAAAGAGGCCGGCTACGCGACGGCGATGATCGGAAAGTATCATCTCGGCAGGCCCGACAGGCCGCAAATCGGAATCGATCACTGGATCGCAATGGCCCGGGGCCACACGTTCAGCTTTTACGGCAACGAAATGCTGTTCGGCGGCGGATCGGGCAGCGAGGGCGGCTCCGCCATCTTCGATGGACATTCGGTCGATTTCTTTACCGACAGGGCCGTGGACTATATCGAGAGCCGCGGGAACGGGAACGGCCGGCCCTTCTTTCTGATGCTGCCCTACAACGGCCCTTACGGCCACTGGCCGTCGATCAAGGGGCCCGCGGAGAACGAGTTTTGGGCGCTTTACAAGGACGCGCCCATGACATCGGTTCCGAGGGAGGGGCTCTGCAAGCAGGCGATAGAGATTTACAATTTGACCACGACCCATCTGCTCAAGGGGCAAAAGGGGCCGGATTTCAGCTCGCTCCTGCAGCTTCCGAACGATCTGACATCGCTGCGGAATTATTATTCCCAGGTCACGCTGATCGACGACCGGGTCGGCCGGGTCATGGACGCGCTGGAAGCGAACGGCTTCGGCGACGACACCCTGGTGATCTTCACCGCCGATCACGGCTTCTCCCTGGGTCATCACGGTTTCTGGGGTCACGGCCAGGCGACGTGGCCGTCGAACGGGTTCCGGATCGCCTACAATATCCCGCTGATCCTGTGGGGCACCGGCATCGCGGGCGGGCGCATCAGCGGCCGGCATGTCAGCGGCGTCGACGTTTTCGCGACCCTCCTGGATATGCTCGGGCTTTGGGAGGACCGGTTCAGGGCCGGCGTGCCGTCGCGCAGTTTCGCCCCCGTTATGGCGGGAGAGGACATCGACTGGACCGACGAGGTGTTCCTGGAGCAGGAGGAAACCCGGGTCATCCGAACGCCGGAATGGTCGTATTTCAAAAGGTTCGACGGCAGCAGGGCCTATCCGCTCGAGAACGAACTCTACGATTTGAGCGGCGATCCGGACGAGCGCAACAATGTGGCCGGGCAGGCCGGGTACGGTCCGGTCGAACGCGAACTCGGCGCGAGGATCGACGCCTTCTTCAACGAGTTCGCCGACCCGGAACGCGACCTCTGGAACGGCGGCGCGCCGAAATCGAACACATCCCGCCCCTGGCTCTGGAAGGACGCCTGGGGCGAAGAGTGGCAACCGGTTATCTGACGGCGAAACCCTGAAATTCGCCGGATAACGTCACGTTAGCGGGAGAGTCGCGGCCGTGTGCGGCCATGGATGACGCTGCTCGATTTCAAACGCCGCCGATTTCCCTTTCCGCCCGCTACTGGCTTTCCCGCCGCCAGCCGAACAGCATCGGCAGCAGGGCCAGCAGGAGGGCGAGGAAACCGGCCAGCAGCGGGATCTCGCGGATGCCGGTGACGACATAGTCGTCGTTCCGCCGCAGGCCGATCCAGCGCCCGGAAACGCCGCCCGCGCCGCTGACGCGCCGCTTCGGCGCCACGCGGCGGATGTCCGGCACGCCGGTTTCCGCAAGCCAGACGATGCTGCCGCCGCGCGCCAGGACGGTGCGGCGCGCGTGGCGGTCGGACGTGCGGACGTCCGACATCTCGCGCGGATTGAGCGAGCCGATGGCGACCATCGTGTTGAGCTTGCCGTCGGCAACCCGGTACAGGCCGGGCGTCTCGACCGGGATCGAGCCGGTCGCCGTGCCGTCGCCGCGGTCCTTCAGCCGCGCCGAAAGGGTCCGGCCGCCGGGCGTCGTGACCCGCGCCGCCCGGTTGACCGGCTTCAGGCTGCGGCGCAGCACTTCGAGGCGGCGTTCGCGGATCCGGGCGAGGAGATATTCCTCCTCCAGTTCAGGCTCTTTCATCAGCCAGTGGGAAACGCGGCGCAGCATCTCCGACTGCGGGCCGCCGCCTTCGAAGCCGCGGTCCCACAGCCAGGCCTGGTCCGACAGCAGCTGGGCCACGCGCCCCTTGCCGGCCCGGTCGAGAATAAGCAGCGGCCGGTCGTCGAGTCCGCTCAACAGGATATGGCCGCGCTGCCCGTCTGCGTCGATCTGGCGGAACCAGCGGCCCCAGGGCTCGGGGCCGACGCCGGCGCCCGACAGCCGGGACGTCACCGGATGGCGTTTGCCCTGGTCCGTCCGCTTGGCGCGAAAGCCGCGCCGGTAGACTTCCCCGGTCGGCCGGCCCGGCAGCAACGGGCCGATCGCCGTGTGCGCCAGGCTGAGCGGCCCGGCATAGGCCGGCCCGGCGGCCACCATCAGCGCGCCGCCCTGCCTGACGTAATCGGCGATATTCTGCAGGAAATGGGCGCGGATGACGCCGCGCCTGCGGTAGCGATCGAAGATGATCAGGTGAAACTGGTCGAGCTTTTCCTGGAACAGTTCGCGCACCGGAAACGAAATCAGCGCAAGCTCGTTCACCGGGGTCATGTCCCGCTTTTCCGGCGGGCGCAGGATCGTGAAATGGACCAGGTCGACGCCCGGATCCGATTTCAGGATGTTGCGCCAGGCGCGCTGGCCCGGGTGCGGTTCGCCCGATATCAGCAAGACGCGCAACCGGTCGCGGATGCCGTTGATCGTCACGACCTTGCGGTTGTTCTCCATGGTCAGTTCGCTGCGGCCGGGGCCCACTTCCAGCTCGAAAAAGGTCTGGCCGCGGTGGTCGAGCAGGATTTCCACGGGCACGCTGACGTTCGGCTCGACGGTGATCTGCCGCCATGGCCTGGCATCGCGCTTGATCCGGATAACGGCGTTCCCGCCGGGTTGGGCCGCATTGTCGTCCAGCCGGATCGTCATGGTCAGCGGTTTGCCGAGCAGGCCGTAGGACGGCGCCGATTCGACGACCAGTCTCCGGTCGCGCTCGTTCTTCCTGCCGGTCAGGAGGAAATGGACCGGCCCGCCGCCGGGCCCGCCGCTGGTCCCGCCGCTGGGGTTGCTGCCGGCGTCGGGCGCGTCGTGGATCTGTCCGTCGGTAATCGCGACGATGCCGGCCAGGCGCTTGCGCGGCACTTCGGCGAGCGCGCGCTCGAGCGGCCCGAACAGCAGGGTGCCGTCGTCCCTGCGGTCGAGCCCGACCCGGACGGTCCTGACCTCCAGATTGTCCAGCCCGCGCAGTTGCTCCCGGACCGCCGCCAGGGCTTGCGCGTTCAGTTGGAGGCGCGGTTCGAGGCGCTGGCTGGGCGATTCGTCCACGACGACCACCGCGATATCCGGGAGCGGTTCGCGCATTTCGTCGACCAGCGAAGGATTCGCCAGAATCGCCCAGATCAGGGCCGCCGCCAGGGCCCGGTACAGAATTCCCCGCGCTCTCCTGTAAATCCCGAACAGAAGCAGGGCGGCGGCGGCGCCGGCGAGCGCCGCCAGCAGCCACCAGGGCACCAGCGGCGCAAAGGCGATGCTGGTTCCGGCGCCGATCATTTCTGCGCCCGGATCATTGGCCGAGCCGGCGGAGGATCGTCGGGATGTGCACCTGGTCCGACTTGTAGTTGCCGGTCAGGGCATGCATCACGATGTTGACGCCGACCCGGTAGGCCAGTTCGCGCTGATATTCGCCGCCGGGATGCACCGGAAACATCGGCCGCCCGGCACGGTCGACCGCCCATGCGGTCGCCCAGTCGTTGGCGCCGACGATCACCGGCGAGACGCCGTCCTTCGCCGTCTGGTCCCGCTGTGCGACCCAGACCGGCGCGCCCGTCCGCCGGCCCGGGAAGCGCTGCAGCAGATAGTAGGACCGCGTCAGCACATGGTCGGGCGGCGTGCGCTGCAAGGCGGGAATTTTCAGGCCGGCGACCAGCTTGCTCAGGGCGTCGCTCTGAAATCCGTTGCGGATCCGGATGTCGAAAACGATCATCCCGCCGTTCACGAGGAAGGTGTGGACGCGGGCGTTGCCTTTCCGGCCCGGCGCGGCCTGGCCTGTCGTGACCGGCCAGTAGAGCAGCGGATAGAAGGCGAGCGTATCCACGTTCACGTCCACGGCGTGCGGCGGGCCGGGCTCCACGGACGTGCGGGACGCCAGAATGTTTCCCAGCCCGATCAGGCCGCGGCGGCTGACCAGATCGGCCTCCCGGTCTCCGGTCCTGACATAGGCGAAGACGATTTCGCGGGTCGCGCGGATCGCTTCTTCTTCCGGATCCGCGGCCTGGGCCAGCGCTTGCTGCGGCGCCAGCAGGGCGCCGGCGGGCACGGCGAGCAACAACAGGGCGGCCGCTGCCGCTGCGGCGCGGCGCGGCACGAGCCCGCGCATCAGGAAAGCGATCGCCAGATCGAGCAGGAACAGCGCGAGCGCCGCCACAAGGAGCCACGGCCGCAGATCGATCTCGCGCGCTTTCTCATACGCCAGTCGCGTAATGCCCGCCGGAAGCGCTGCCAGCGGCTCCAGCCCCCGCACCGCGGACGACAGGTTGAGGCTCCGCCGGTTGGCCGGGGCGCCGTAGAGGCCCGGCGGATGCGCCGGCCCGACAACCGCCCGGTGCAGTTGCGCCGTCTCGAGCGGCCGGACCCACTCCTGCGGTTCGCCGAGACGGCCGAACCCGTCCAGCACCCGGAAGGGCGCCAGCGTCGCCCGGTGGGTTCCGGCTTCGGCGACGCCGCGGCCCAGCGCCACCGTCCGCCGCAGCATTTCGACGAAGAGGCCGGACAGCGGCAGGCTCGACCAGCCGGGGTTGGCCATCGTGTGGAACAGCACCAGCAGGCCCTTGCCGCGCGGCTCCGCGGTGACCAGGGGCGTGCCGTCGCGAAGCCGCGCCCAGGTCTTGCGCTCGAGGTCGATACCGGGTTCGGCGAGCACCTGCCGCTTCACGGTGGCGTCGCCGGGAATCGCCAGGCCGGCAAACGGGCTCTCGGCACCGAAGGGCGACAGGCCGAGCGGCTGCGCCCAGGTCATGGCGCCGCCGAACGACCGGTTGCCGCCGCGCAGGCGCACCGGGACCAGCGCGTCCGGATTCCGGGCCAGGGCGGGGCCGGCAAAGCGGACCAGCAGGCCGCCGGCCTCGATCCAGCCGGCGAGCCGGGTGCGCGCCTGCCGGGTCAGGGTCGCCCGGTCGTGCAGGACGATGACCGAGAGCGGCCGCTGGAGCAGCTGGGAGACCGGACCCTTGCGGATTTCGCTGAACGGCGAAAGCGCCCGCTCGATGTAATACAGGTCCGACATCAGCGGCTGGCTGTCGTTGAGCCGCGCCGGCGCGATCAGGCCGACCGGCCGGCGCCGCAGGCGTTCGTCGAGCAGCAGGGTCGCGCCTGCGCTGCGATGCCGCTCGACCGAGACCCGCGCCAGCCGGTTGCGCAGTTCGGACGGCAGCGAGAGCGCAACCTCGACCTTTGTTTCGCGGGCTTCAAACGTCACGGTCCGCCGGCCGATGCCGCGGCCGTTGTCGTCGGTCAGCGAAAGGTCGTAGCCGGCCGGCCGGCCGGCGGCTGCGCGTTCCAGGGCCAGGACGATCCGGGTGCCCACGAGGCGCGCCGGGTGAAGCAGGAGCGGCAGGTCGCTCGCGCCGTCGCTCAGCGCCTCGACGCGCCCGATCGTCTTCAGCGCAGCGGCGAAGGCCTCCGCATCCCGGTGCATCAGCCCGTCCGTCAGCCAGACGACGTTGGCATTGCGCACCCGCTTGGCGAGTTCTTCCAGCGCCCGCGCCGCCGCGGCGTGATCCGCCGGCCAGGGCTGCGGGCTCATGGCCTGGAAGACCGCCCGGGCATCGGCCGGCCGCATCAGGTTGGACGCGCGCACGGTTTCGTCCGGCATCCGCCGCGCCGTCGCGACCAGAACGACCTTCCGGTCCTGGCGGGCCGCGCTGTCCAGCAGTTCCGCAACCCTGTTCCGGCGGGCCTGCCAGTTCGGCGCCGCGCTCCAGCCGTTGTCGATCGCGATGACCAGCGGGCCGTCCTGCTCGAACCCCTTCTGCGGATTCATCAGCGGATGGGCGAGGCCGACGATGAGCAGCAGCACGACCAGAATGCGCAGCAGAAGGAGCCACCAGGGCGTGCGCGCCGGTGTATCTTCCTTCTCCCGGAGGCGCAGGAGCAGGCGGATCGCCGGGAAGCGCACCAGTTTCGGCGCCGGCGGCGTCACGCGCAGCAGCCACCACAGGATCGGCAGTCCGGCCGCCGCCGCCAGCACCCAGGGCGCCGCGAAGGCGAAGGCCCCGAGCGTCAGCATGTCCGGTTCTCCGGCCCACTCATTCCGGCCCCCGTCATTCGGCGGCCGCCATGCGCACATAGAGCGCCAGCAGCGTACGCTCCGGCGCCCGGTCGGTCATGTGGACGGTGAAGGACCAGCCGATGCTGCGGGCGATGTCGCGCAGGCCGGCCTGATGCTCGGTCATCCGGTCGATATACTCGCTGCGGACGTTCTCGACGCGCTTGATCAGGATGCGGCCCTCGTCCTCCAGACCTTCGAAGCGCGTCCGGCCGCCGAACGGCAGGTCGGCCTCCGCCGGGTCGAGCACCTGCACGACGTGCCCGCCGATCCGGTTGCCGGCGAACTGGCGCAACCGCCGGTCGATGTCTTCCAGCGGGCTCAGGAAGTCGCCGAACAGGACCAGATGGCTGTAGCGCGGCAGGTTTTCGAAGTGCGGCAGATCCAGCGACTGCCGCTCCAGTGCGTCGCCGAGCAGGTTGAACGCCATGCGGTCCAGCGCAACGCTGCTGGCGGACGGGCGTTCGTCGATGCCGAGCAGGCCGATCCGTTCGCCGGCCCGGGTGAGCAGGGACGCCAGCGCCAGAAGCATCAGGTCCGCCCGGTCGCGCTTTTCCGGCAGGCCGCGCGCCGAGGACCAGCGCATCGACGCGGAGGCGTCGCGCCACAGCCAGACGCTCTGCGCCGCCGCCCATTCGGTCTCGCGGACGTAGAGACGGTCCGATTTGGCCGACTGGCGCCAGTCGATGCTGCGCACGGAATCGCCGGTCTCGTAACGCCGGAACTGCCAGAAAGTTTCGCCCAGCCCGACCCGCCTGCGGCCGTGGACGCCCTGGTCGACGGTAGCGGCGACGCGGTGCGCCGCCATCAGCAGCGGCGGCAGCCGGCTCGCGCTGGTCTCGGCCTGGCGCCGGACGGCAAATCGGGGAGCGGGGCCTGCCATCGGTCCGGTCTGCGGCTAACGCAGGGGATCGCACATCTGCCCGATCACGTGTTCGACCGTGATTCCGTCGGCCCGCGCCGCGAAATTGAGCGCCATGCGGTGCCGCAGCACCGGCGGGGCGAGCGCGACGACATCGTCGACCGACGGCGCCAGCCGTCCGTGCATGACGGCGCGGGCGCGGCAGGCCAGCATCAGCGCCTGGCTGGCGCGCGGGCCGGGCGCCCAGGCGACATGCTCCGTCACGGCGTCGAGATCGGTCGATTCCGGCCGGCCCCGGCGCGTCAGGCTCAGGATCGCCTCGAGCACGCTTTCGCCGACCGGAATCTGGCGGATCAGGCGCTGGGCCTTGCGCAACGCTTCCGGCGCGATGACCGGGACGGGCTTTTCCTCGGTCACGCCGGTCGTCGCCAGGAGCATCTGCCGTTCGGACGCCAGCTCCGGATAGCCGACATCGACCTGCAGCAGGAAACGGTCGAGCTGCGCCTCCGGCAGCGGATAGGTGCCTTCCTGTTCCAGCGGGTTCTGGGTGGCGAGGACGTGGAACGGCTCGGGCAGGGCGTGGTATTTCCCGGCGATCGAAACCCGGTGCTCCTGCATCGCCTGCAAAAGCGCCGACTGGGTCCGCGGGCTCGCCCGGTTGATTTCGTCGGCCATCAGCAGCTGGCAGAAAACCGGCCCTTCGATGAACCGGAACGCGCGCCGGCCGCCTTCCTGCTCTTCCAGCACTTCGGAACCCAGGATATCGGCCGGCATCAGGTCGGGCGTACACTGGATGCGGTTGGTCTCGAGGCCCAGCACGGTCGACAGGGTCTCGACCAGCTTGGTCTTGGCCAGGCCCGGCACGCCGATGAGCAGGACGTGTCCGCCGGACAGCAGCGTCACCAGCGTCTGTTCGACCACGTCCCGCTGGCCGAAAATTATGCGTTCGATGCCGTCGCGGACCCGGGTGAGCGTTTCGCCCAGCTGTTCCAGTTCGGCCACGGCCTTGTCAGGCGCTTCGCCGGTCACAAGATTTGCGGTGTTGTCGGCCGGCGCCATCGCAACTGAATCGGCGGCGGTATCGGCGGCGGAATGGCTAGTCAACGACAATCTCCGATAGTGGCGGGAGCAGCCGAATGGCCGGGAAAGGGCCGGAAAAACCGACCGGCGCCGACCGCCGGAAGTTCCAGGCCATGGTGCGCGATCTGCACATGCGGATCGGGTTCGACGGAACGTGGTACTATCATAACTCGCCGATCCGCAGGTTGCCGCTGGTAAAACTGTTTGCAACCGTGTTGCAACGGGACGATGCCGGGGAATATTGGCTCATAACGCCGGTCGAGAAGGGCCGCATCGAAGTTGAGGACGTTCCGTTCGTGGCGGTCGAGATGACGGTCGAGGGCGAAGGACGCGACAGGAGCGTGACGCTGCGCACCAATATTGACGAGAATGTGGTTGTCGGAACCGGGCATCCGCTGCGCTTCGATCGCGATCCGGCGACCGGCGAGCCGCGGCCCTATGTTCGCGTCCGCCGCGGGCTGGAGGCCCGGCTGTCCCGGCCGGTCTACTACGAGCTTGTCGACCTCGGCGAGGAAACGCCGGCGGATGCAGCCAGCGGCGGCGCGGATTTAGGCGGCGCGGACTTCGGTGTCTGGGCCGGCGGCCGGTTCTGGCCGATCGGCAGCCTCGAAGGGACGGCGGCATGAACCGGCCGTTCATCGCCGGAGTGCTCGCCGGCTCGCTGCCGCGGCTGCGCGATCCGCTGGATCCGGCGGCTGCGGTCGCGCGCCGCCGGTCGCGCCTGCGCGGCGACCATATCGTCGACGCCCGGGTGCGCATCCCGGCCGAATTGCGCAACGCGGCGGTCCTCGTGCCGCTGGTCGATCATCCCGGCGGTATCCGCGTCCTGCTGACCCGGCGGACCGACGACCTGCCGCATCACGCCGGGCAGGTCGCCTTTCCCGGCGGGCGGCTGGACGATACGGACCGGGATCCGGTTCACACGGCGCTGCGCGAAGCGGAAGAGGAAATCGGCCTGCCGCCCTGCGCGGTCGACGTGGTCGGCCGGCTCGACGATTACATCACCGGCACGGGCTATGTCGTGGCGCCGATCGTCGGCTTCGTCGAACCGGGCGCGGACTATGTCCCCGATCCTTCCGAGGTCGACGACGTATTCGAGGTTCCGCTGGGTTTCTTCATGGACCCGGCAAACCACAAGCGGGAAACCAAGCGGTGGAAAGAGATCGAGCGGACCTTCTACGCCATGCACTGGAACGGCCGGTATATCTGGGGCGCGACGGCGGCCATGCTGGTCAATCTCTACGAAGTTCTCACACGCAAAGCGGCGGCATAGGACGCCTGGAGCCATGGTGCGCACGATCATCCAGCAACTGGCGATCTTCCTCGTCCCGCTGATCCTTTATTTCATCTATTTCCAGATCGAGCGGCGGCGCGCCCGGAAGAAGGGCCTCCCGGGCCCGCGCTGGGAAGACAGCCCGTGGTTCTGGATCGTCCTGTCCGGACTGGTGCTGACCGTGGCGGCCTTCATCCTGTTCGCCGTGCTGAAGGACGCCAATCCGCTCAACCCGGTCATCCCGCCCACCGGGCCGCAGACCTGAGGCCGGCATCCCGGCCATGTCGGCGGCACAGGATAGCGGGGCGGGCGCAACCGACCGCCGTATAAGCGCTGGCTGGATGACCGGCCCAGAGGTAGCGCCGGTCATAGCGGCGCTGGTCGAAGGCGGCGTCGACGTCCGCTTCGTCGGCGGCTGCGTGCGCGATGCGCTGCTCGGCCGGGCGGTGGACGACATCGATATCGGCGTTCCCCTGCCGCCGGATGAAGCGGTGGGGCGGCTCGAAGCGGCGGGACTGAAGGTCGTGCCGACCGGCATCGCCCACGGCACGGTGACCGCCGTTTCGGCCGGTACGGGCTTCGAGGTCACCTCCCTGCGCCGGGATGTCGAGACCGACGGGCGGCGCGCGGCCATCGCGTTCACCGCCGACTGGCGCGAGGATGCGCTGCGCCGCGACTTTACGATCAACGCGCTGTCCCTGCGCCCGGACGGAGCGGTGTTCGACTATTTCGGCGGCCTCGCCGATCTCGACGCACCCTGCATCCGTTTCGTCGGCGATCCGAACGAGCGCATCCGGGAGGACCATCTGCGCATCCTGCGCTTCTACCGCTTCGCCGCGCGCTTCGGCATCGCGGCGGGCGATCCGGCGAGCCGGGCGGCCTGTACCGCCGAGGCCGGGCGCATCGAGACCCTGTCGCGCGAGCGGGTCGGCCAGGAATTTCTCAAGACGCTCGCCGCGCCGCGTGCCGGAGAAGCGGTCGAGGCCATGGCGTCCGACGGCATTCTGGCGGCCGTCGCCGATACGGCCTGGAGCCCGTCCCGATTCCGGCGGCTGGCGGTGCTGGAATCGGCGCTGGACCTGCCGGCCGATCCGGTCCGGCGGCTCGCCGCCCTGGTCGGCGACTCCGGACGGGCGGATGCGGTCGGCCGGTCGCTGCGCCTGTCCCGCAAGCGGGGAGACCGGCTGCTCGCCATCCTCCAGCTTGCGCCAGACGCAGCACCGGACCCGGACGTTGCGGCTGAAGACGCAGCGCAGCGCCCCAAACGGCTCAAGGCGGTGCGCGCCGCCTTCTACCGGCACGGCGCGGAAAACTGGCGCGATGCGTCGCTGCTCGCGGCGGCGTCGCAGGATGCCGCCGATACCGCGCCGCTGCACGATCTGGTCCGGGTCGCCGCCGGCTGGGAACGGCCGGTCCTGCCGGTGCGGGGCGCCGACCTGGCCGCCCGCGGCATCGCCGGGCCGGCGGTCGGCAAGGGACTGAAATTCGTTGAGCGCTGGTGGATCGCCCAGGATTTCCGGCCCGGCCGCGAGGCCGCGCTCGAAAAGCTCGAAGAAGCGATCGCCCTGGTGCGCGGCATGGGGGACGAGCGGCGTTGACCGTAGCGGTGCGACCGGCATGGGGCGCTCTGCGCCAGCCGGTACGCCGGGCAGACGGTCAATCGGGCCAATCGGCGTCGCGCACGAAGTCGGCGTGCCACGTCAGTTCCGCCGCGAGCCTCTGTCCGGGAAAGCGGATGAGCACGACCTGAAGGCCGGAAACCCGGGCCAGTTTCATCGCGGGAAGGCAGTCGGTATCCCCGGTAATCAGTATGATGCGGTCAACGGTTTTTCCGGCGGCATGGGCGGCGATATCCAGGCCGAGCCGCATATCGACGCCCTTTTGCTCGAAGCGCGGTTTGAAATCGCTGTCCGAGAGCGGCTGCGAGGCGTCGGGTCGCTTCAGGACGAAGCCCCGGAATTTCAGCGTGCCAAGCCGCACGGCGAACTGCGGCTTGGCCGCGAGTTCCTTCAACCAGGCGTCCGATCCTCTGAATTCGGCCGGTCTGCCGGAGACCGGCAAAGGCGGGCTGCCCCGGTAGGGCGCGCAATCGTAGTAGAGATTGCGCAACAGGCTCTCATCGGGTGCGATGCAGGCGCGCGCGATTTTCCCGATATGATCGGGATCGTGAGCGCGGCCCGCCTGCCGGGCCAGAACCCGGAGATGTCCGCCGTCGATAAAGATCGCCGCTTTCAGAGAAAGAACCCCCTGCGGGCTGTGCCGCGGAGGGTCCTGCAACATGCCCGCCTACGGGCGTAGCGGATATTGGACGCCGCACATAGGCGCAGCTGGAGGCTGTGTCAACCGGCCCGCCGCCCCGGCCGCGGCTGTGGGACTATGGGGAGAAACCCGCGCTACGGCCAGCGGACCTCCGGCGGCAGGGACATCAGGATGGCCTCGACGTTGCCGCCGGTCATCAGGCCGAACTTTGTGCCCCGGTCGTACAACAGGTTGAATTCGACATAGCGGCCGCGGCGGACCAGCTGACGCTCGCGCTCGGCCGCGGTCCAGGTCTCGCCCAGGTGCCGGCGCACGATCGCCGGGTAGACCTCAAGCAGGGCCTCGCCGACCGCCCTGGTGAAGGCGAACGTGTCGTCCCAGCCGTCGTTGAGCCGGTCGTAGAAGATGCCGCCGACGCCGCGCGCCTCGTTGCGGTGCGGCAGGAAGAAATAGCGGTCGCACCAGTCCTTGAACCGCCCGTAATAGTCCGGGTCGTGGGCATCGCAGGCCGCCTTCATTGCGCCGTGGAAGGTCGCCGTATCGGCCTCGTCCGGGGCCGCCGGCGTCAGGTCCGCCCCGCCGCCGAACCAGCTTTCGGTCGTCACGATATGGCGCGTGTTCATGTGAACGGCCGGTATTTTCGGCGAGCGCATATGGGCAACGAGGCTGATCCCGCTGGCCCAGAAGCGCGGGTCCTCCGAGGCGCCGGGGATCTGGCCCCGGAACTCTTCGGAGAATTCTCCGTAGACGGTCGAGACGTTGACGCCGACCTTCTCGAACACCCGGCCGCGCATCAGGGACATCACGCCGCCGCCGCCGTCGCTGCCGGAGTCGGAACCGGCCGCACCGTCGCCCATCCCCCCGCGAGTCCAGGCCGTGCGTTCGAACCGGCCGGCCGGACCGCCGCCGGCCAGCGTCAGCGGCGCGCCCGCCAGTTCGTCCTCCAGGGTTTCGAAGGCCGTGCAGAAGCGGTCGCGCAGGGCCTCGAACCACTGCTGCGCGTCGTTCTTCCGGGCTTCGGTGCCGGCTACGGTATCCATGATCTTCCGGTCTGCCTCTATCGAAGATTCCGCCATCGGCCGCCGAAATCGAATCCGCCGGCTCCGCTGCCGACTCCGGGGCAGGCGCCGGGCCGGATGGCGGCGCCGGCGTTCCGCGGTTCATCCGGCCGGTGGGGGACCGGTCTCACAAGGCCCTTCCTGCATGGCGCGCCGGAGGCGCTCCGGCGGCGGATTTTCCCCCGTGCGCCGGCCAGAATCGGGCTGCCCGGATGTCTCTGCGTCGCGGTGTCACATTTCGCGTGCGAAAAGCCGGGCCATACCTTGGACCGCGCTGCAAATCCGCTTTGAATGCAGCATAACTATCGGATTTTATTTGTTTTTTCGTGCGCGCTAATGACGTGGGGAGCGGATGGCGAACAGCGCCAGTCCTGACGGTGCCGGCGCGGCCGGCGCACATGAGGAGGGTGCCGGCCGGCGGGACTTTCTGTTCCTGGCTGGCGGCGCTTTCGGTGCGTTCGCCACGGGTGCTTCGCTGTGGCCGCTGCTCGACAGTCTGAACCCGGCCCGGGATACGCTGGCCGCCTCGACCACCGAAGTGGATCTGGCACCGATCGAACAGGGCCAGGCGATCACGGTGAAGTGGCGCGGCTCGCCGGTCTTCATCCGCCGCCGGACCGAGAAGGAAATCGCCGAAGCCAGGGCCGTCAGCCCGGACGACCTGCCCGACCCGCAGACCGACGAGCAGCGCTTCGGCAGCGGCGCCCGCGAGCAGTGGCTGGTCGTCGTCGGCGTATGCACGCATCTGGGCTGCATTCCGCTCGGCCAGAAAGGAACCGATAACAAGGGCGAATACGGCGGCTGGTTCTGCCCTTGCCACGGTTCGCACTACGACATTTCCGGCCGTATCCGCAAAGGGCCCGCGCCGCGCAATCTGCCGGTGCCGCCCTACACCATCACGGCCGAGAACAAACTGATCATCGGCAAGGAGCAGCCGGACGGCGGGCAGGGCGGCAAGACCGCCTGACGCCGAAGCATGTTCCGGGCGAAACATGTTCCGGGCGCGACATGTTCCGGATTTGGGACCGGGCGAGCGAACGGGAAGAATGCCTGCCGGATGGCGCGAACTTCCCGTCGTCCTTCATCGCAGGGGCCCCGAGGCCGGGAACGAGGATAGAGGATGAGCACCAGAGCGCACGGCGCGCCGCGAAACCGGACCCTGAAATGGATCGACGATCGCATGCCGATCGTCTCCCTGGTGGAGCATTCGCTCTACTATCCGGTGCCGCGCAACCTGAACTATATGTGGAACTTCGGTTCGCTGGCCGGTCTCTCCCTGATCATCCTGATCGTGACCGGCATCGTGCTGTCGATGCACTACACGCCGCATACGGACTACGCGTTCGACTCGGTCGAGCGCATCATGCGCGACGTCAATTACGGCTGGCTCATCCGCTACGTTCACACCAACGGCGCGTCGATGTTCTTCATCGTCGTCTATCTGCACGTCTTCCGGGGCCTCTACTACGGCTCCTTCAAGGCGCCGCGCGAACTGCTCTGGTGGCTCGGCGTCGTCATCCTGTTCCTGATGATGGCGACGGCCTTCATGGGCTATGTGCTGCCGTGGGGCCAGATGAGCTTCTGGGCCGCCAAGGTGATCACCAGCATGGTCGGCGCGGTGCCGCTGATCGGCGAAGCCCTGACCGAATTGCTGTGGGGCGGTTTCACGGTCGACAACCCGACCCTCAACCGCTTCTACAGCCTGCACTACCTGCTGCCCTTCGTCATTTTCGGGGTCGTGATCCTGCACATCTGGGCGCTGCACACGGTAAAGGCGAACAACCCGCTGGGCATCGATATGAAGGGCCCGCAGGATTCGGTCGATTTCCATCCCTACTACACGGCGAAGGACCTGTTCGGCACCGGCGTGTTCCTGCTGGTGTTCGCCGCCTTCGTCTTCTACGCGCCGAACTATCTCGGCCACCCGGACAACTACATCCAGGCCGACCCGCTGAAGACGCCGCCCCATATCGTGCCGGAATGGTATTTCCTGCCCTATTACACGATCCTGCGCTCGTTCACCGACGACTGGTGGCTGTTCCAGATCCTGCTCGGCTGGTGGGGCATGGAGGCCAAGCTGGCCGGCGTGCTCGCCATGGCCGGCGCCGTCGCCGTGCTGTTCGTCCTGCCCTGGCTCGACACCTCGAAAGTGCGCAGCGCCCGATTCCGGCCGGTCTACCGGGTGTTCTTCTGGCTGTTCGTGATCGACTGCCTGATCCTCGGCTGGATCGGCGCGCAGCCGGCCGAGCAGCCCTGGACGGCGATCGGCCAGTGGGCGACGATCTGGTACTTCGCCCATTTCCTCGTCATTCTGCCGCTGGTCTCGCGGACCGAGCGGCCAAGGCCGCTGCCGCACAGCATCAGCCAGCCCGTACTGGGCGGCGGCTCCGCCGCGGCCGCCGCTTCGCCGATGGAGGCCACCACATGATCCGCGCCCCGATCCGTTCGGCGAACCGTACGATCCGCCGTCTCGCGGCGCCGGCCGTCCTCGCCGCCGGTCTGGCGGCGGGCGCATCCTTTGCCACGCTGCCGGCGCACGCCGCCGGCGACGCCGTTGCGCCGAAGGAAGTGGCCTGGACCTTCAACGGGGTGTTCGGTCGCTACAATTACGAGCAGCTGCGCCGCGGCCTCCAGGTCTACCGGGAGGTCTGCGCGGCCTGTCACGGCCTGCGCCTCGTCGCCTATCGCGACCTGGCGGCGATCGGGCTGAGCGAGGCGCAGATCCGGGCGATCGCCGGCGAAAAGGAAGTTGCCGGCGAGCCGGATGAAGAGGGCGAACCGACGACCCGCCCGGCCGAGGCGAAGGACCGGTTCGTCGATCCCTTCCCCAACGTCCAGGCGGCGATGGCGTCGAACAACGGCGCGGCGCCGCCGGACCTGTCGCTGATGGTCAAGGCGCGCGGCGGCGGCGCGGACTATGTCTTTTCGCTGATGACCGGCTATGTCTCGGAAGCGGCGTGCAAGAAGGAATTCAAGGATAGCCAGGGCAAGCCGCTGGTCGTGGCCGAGGGCCAGTATTGCAATACTTACATGCCCGGCCACATCATCGCGATGGCGCCGCCGATCACCGAAGACGGCCAGGTCGAATACGAGGAGCAGGGCGCGCCGCCGGCGAGCGTCGACCAGATGTCCAAGGATGTTACCGCTTTCCTCGCCTGGGCGGCAGAGCCCTACATGGTCGAGCGCAAGCGCATGGGCATCAAGGTGATGCTGTTCCTGCTGCTGTTCACCGGCTTCATGTATGCGATCTACCGCCAGGTGAAGAAGGACGTGAAGGGGCAGGCGTAGCCCGGAATTCCCGCTCCGCCCGCGCTTCGCGGCGCGCGATGTAGATGGCGGCCGCGGCGATGATCGCCGCCCCGATTCCGGTCCAGATGTCGGGGATCTGGCTGAAGAAGAGGAAGCCGACAATCGCCGAAAAAATCAGCCGCGCGAAGTCGAACGGCATGAGCGCCGTCGCGTCGGCCATGCCGAAGGACCTGGTCACCAGCAGATGCCCGACGGTGCCCGCGAAGCCGATTCCGGCGGCGACGCCAAGCTGCTCCCAGGTCGGATCCCGCCAGACCAACAACGCCGGGACGAGGGTGATCGGCGCCAGATAAATCACCATCCAGACATAGATCGCGTTTGCCGGCTCGGTCCGCGACAGCAGCTTGATGCAGATGATGGAGACGGCCATCATCAGGGTGGAGAACAAAACCGCCAGCGCGGGCCAGGCGACGGCGTCGCCGCCCGGCCGCAGGATGATCATGGCGCCGATGAAACCGACGGCAACGGCCGTCCAGCGCCGCGCCCGCACCACTTCGTGCAGGAAGATCACCGCCAGTATGGTCACGAAGAAGGGCGCGGTGAAACTCAGCGCGACGGCTTCGGCCAGCGGCATTTGCGACAGCGCCCAGAAAAAGGCGAACATGGCCGCCGCCGCGGTCAGGCCGCGCACGGAAATCAGGCCGATCCGGTCGGTTCTGAGAATGCCGAGGCCCGACTTCATCAGCCAGGGCAGCATGAACAGGAGCCCGAAGGCGCTGCGCAGGAAGGCCAGCTGAAAGGGATGCAGATCCTCGCTGCCGTAGCGGATCAGTCCGGCCATGGCGGCAAAGAACACCGAGGCCACGATCATCAGGGCCACGGCGAGAACGAAGTTCGGTTCGGGAGCCCGAAACGCGATATGGCGCGCTTCGACGGGATAGGCGGGTTCCGGCATGGCCGGCCATATAGGCGTCGGCCCGCGCTTTGGCACCCGCCGCCGGCGCATGGCACGCCAGACTTTCCGGCGGGGCCGGCAATCCGCTATCTGTCGAGTGCAGGAGAAAAGAAGACCGGAGGAGACCCATGGCCAGCCGGATGATGTGGCAGCCGGGCCGGGAACGCATCGAAGCGTCGAATATGACGGCCTTCATGCAGGCGGCGACCGACCGCTGGGGCACCAATTTCTCGGACTACGCCGGCCTGCACGCCTGGTCGGTCAACGAACCGGAGAAATTCTGGACGACGGTCTGGGATTTCTGCGACGTGATCGGCGAACCCGGCGGCCGGGTCGCCGTCGACCGCGAGAAGATGCCCGGCGCCCGCTTCTTCCCGGACGGCCGGGCCAATTTCGCCGAAAACCTGCTGCGCCGCCGCGACGACACGCCCGCCATAGTGTTCCGCGGCGAAGACAAGGTGCGCGGGGAGATGAGCTGGCGCGAACTCCATGACTCGGTCTCGCGCCTCGCCCGGGCGTTCCGCGCCGAGGGCCTGACTGCGGGCGACCGGATTGCGGCCTACATGCCGAACGTGCCGGAAACGGTGATCGCCATGCTGGCGGCAGCCAGCATTGGCTGCGTCTTCACCTCGGCTTCGCCGGATTTCGGCGTGCAGGGCGTGCTCGACCGGTTCGGCCAGGTTGCGCCCAGGGTCCTGATCGCCGCCGACGCCTACCATTACAACGGCAAGGTCCAGCCCTGCCTCGACAAGCTGCCCGGCATCGTCGCCGGCATGCCGTCGCTGGAGCGGGTGCTGATCGTGCCCTATGTCGAGCCGTCGCCGGACATTTCCGCCGTTCCGCGCGCCATGCTGCTCGACGAATACATGGCGCCGCACGAACCGGGCGAGATCGAGTTCACCCGCGTCGGCTTCAACGATCCGCTCTATATCCTCTACTCCTCCGGCACGACCGGCGCGCCCAAATGCATCGTGCACGGCGTCGGCCCGGCCATTCTGACCCACGCCAAGGAGCATCGCCTGCACTCCAACGTGAAGCCGGGGGACCGGGTCTTCTGGTTCACCACCTGCGGCTGGATGATGTGGAACTGGGTCGTCGGCGCGCTGGCGGCCGAAGCGACGATCGTGCTCTATGACGGCTCGCCCTTCTATCCCGACGGCAACGCGCTGTTCGATTATGCCGACGACGCCAGGATCACCCTGTTCGGCATCTCGGCGAAATTCATCGACGCGTGCAGCAAAGCCGGCCTGAAGCCGAGGGAAACGCACGACCTGTCGAGCGTCTCCTCGATCTCATCGACCGGCTCCGTGCTGGTGCCGGAGGGCTTCGACTACATCTACGAGGATGTCAAAGCCGATGTGCATCTCTCCTCCATGTCCGGCGGGACCGATCTGCTCGGCTGCTTCGTCGGCACCAACCCGCTCGCCCCGGTCTATCGCGGGGAGTTGCAGGCGCCGTGCCTCGCCATGAAGATGGACGTGTTCGACGAGGCCGGCGAACCGGTCGTCGGCGAGAAGGGCGAGCTGGTCTGCACCCGGTCCTTCCCGTCCATGCCGTTGGGCTTCTGGGGCGACGACAGCGGCGAGAAATATTTTAGCGCCTACTACGCCGATTATCCCAATGTGTGGCGGCACGGCGACTGGGTGCAATGGACCGAGACCGGCGGCATGGTCTTTTTCGGCCGCTCGGACGCCACCCTCAACGCCGGCGGCGTGCGGATCGGCACGGCGGAGATATATCGGCAGGTCGAACAGCTGGACGAGATCCAGGAAGCCATCGTGGTCGGCCAGGACTGGGACAACGATACCCGTGTCGTCCTGTTCGTCGTTCTGAAGGACGGCCGCGGGCTGACCGAAGGGCTGGAGAGGAAGATCCGCACCGCGATCCGCGCGGGTGCCTCGCCGCGCCATGTGCCCGCCCGGATCGCGGCGGTGCCGGACATCCCGCGCACCAAGAGCGGCAAGATCGTCGAACTGGCGGTGCGCGACGTCGTCCACGGCCAGCCGGTCAAGAATCTGGAAGCGCTCGCCAATCCCGAGGCGCTCAACCATTTCCGCGACCGCCCGGAACTGGCGGCCTGATGAGCGAACGGCTCCAGCGCCGCTTCGACCTGCTGGCCCGTGCCGGGCGTCCGGGGCTTGTGCCCTTCGCGGTCGCCGGCGATCCGGACGCCGCGACGGCCGACCTCGTGTTCGACGCGCTGCGCCGGCGCGGCGGCGACCTGATCGAGATCGGCATTCCGGCGCGGGAGCCGGCCATGGACGGGCCGGTGATCCGGCGCGCCCATGCGCGCGCCGCGGCGGCCGGCGCCGGCTCCCTGGACGCGCTCACACAGGCGGCCCGGCTGCGCGGCCGCGATCCCGACGTTCCGCTGGTCCTGATGGGGTATGCCGCCGAGCTCCGGTCGGCCGGGCCGGCGCCCTATATGGATGCGCTGGCGAACGCCGGCGCCGACGGCCTGCTGATCGTCGACGCGGAACCGCCGGAGCGCATTGCCTGGTCGCAGCTTGCGCGCGAGCGCGGCGTCGCCTTCATCCAGATCGTCGCCAGCGACGAGGACGCCCGTTCGCCGCCGGGACCGGCCTGGGCGCGCAGCGGTTTCGTCTACTGCGTCGCCTCCGACGGCCCGACCGGCGGCACGCCGCCCGCAGTCGCCGCGCTCGCCGGCCGGGCCGGCACCGTGCGCCGCGTGACGGATCTGCCGGTCGTCGCGGGTTTCGGCGTGCGCACGCCCGCCATGGCGACGGCCGTCGGCGGCTTCGCGGACGCCGTCGCCATCGGCACGGTGGTGGTCGATGCGCTGGAGACGGCGCTCGCCGCCGGCCGCACCGGCCGGGCCGCGGCCGACGCCGTCGGCAACGTCGTGGCGGACCTGGCCGCCGGTTTGGCCGCCGCGCGCCTCACCATTCGGTGACTTGACAGCCGAAAATCCCGCAGTTACAAACGGTTCAAATGTTCAACCTTGGGTTTGCTGTGAACCAGTCCCGCACCCAGTTCGGCACCATCTTGACCGCGCCCACCGGCGCGGCGGCGGTTGCCGTGTGGTGGTGGCGCTGCTCACAGGGCCCGGCCGGGGTGCGCGCCTGATCGACTGAACCGATCTTTTCCGCAAACCGGCCATCCGAATTCTCAAGGGGCCCGCCAGAAACAACTGGCGGGCCCCTTTCCTTTTCCGGGACGACGATCCGCAACCAGACGCCAAAAAGAACCGCCGCCATGTTGAACGACACCCTCGAAAAAATCGCCCGCCGCGAAGATCTGACAGCCGACGAAATGGCTTCCGCGGTCGGCGCTTTCGTCGACCACGACTGCGAACCCGCGCAGATCGCCGGCTTCCTCATGGCCCTGCGGGTCAAGGGCGAGACCGTCGACGAACTGGTCGGCGCCGCGATGGCATTCCGCGCGCGCGCGGTACGGCTGCCCGATACGGTCCGGCCCGTGCTGTGCACCGCAGGGACGGGCGGCGACCGCTTCGGCTCGATCAACCTGTCGACCGCCGCCGCCCTGGTCGCGGCCGCGGCCGGCGTTCCGGTCGCCAAGCACGGCAACCGGTCCGTCTCGTCCCGGTGCGGCAGCGCCGATGTGCTCGATGCGCTCGGCATTCCCACCGGTTTGTCACCTCAGGGAGCCGCGGCGGCGATCCGGGACAGCAACTTCAGCTTCCTGTTCGCTCCGCACTATCATCCCGCCATGAAGAGCGTCGCCCCGGTCCGCAAGGCCCTGGGGGTTTCGACGCTGTTCAACCTCCTGGGCCCGCTCACCAACCCGGCGCGTGTGCCGACGCAAGTTGTGGGCGTTTTCCATCCCTCCCGTACCCGCTTCATGGCGGAGGCGCTGCTGCGTCTGGGAGTTGAGCGGGCCCTCGTTATTTCGGCGGAATGCGGTCTTGACGAAATCGCGCCGACGGGGCGGACCCTGGTGGTCGAAGTCGGCGGAGGCGCCCTGACGGAACGAACCGTCACCCCGGCCTATTTCGGTCTCGCCGAACGGCCGGTCGAATCGGTGCGCGGCGGCGATTGTACGTTCAACGCACGGATCATCCGCGCGGTCCTGGAGGGCAAGGATGTCCCGGCCCGCAACGGAATCCTGCTCAATGCGGCAGCGGCGCTCTATGCCGCCGGCGCTGCCGGGAGCCTGCGCGACGCCGCCGGCCTTGCGGCCCGGACCATCGACAGCGCCGCCGCGGCAGCGACGCTGGCCCGCCTCGGCTACGCCGCCGAGACGCAGGCGGCTGCGGCATGAACCGCCTGACGCCGATCCTCGAGGCGCGGCGCGAGGCGGTCGCCGCCGCCAGGCATGCGCTGCCGCTCGAAGCGCTGCGCGACCGGTTGCCCCTGGCGCCGGCCTTCCGCGATTTTGCCGGAGCGCTGCGCGCGCCGGGCCTCGGCGTGATTGCCGAGGTCAAGCGCCGGTCGCCCTCGGCGGGGACGCTTGCAGGCGACGCCGATGCCGGCGCGACCGCCCGGCGCTATGCCGATGCAGGCGCCGCGGCGATTTCCGTGCTTACGGAGCCGGATCATTTCGGCGGCGCGCTCGAAGACCTGGAGATCGTGCGGGACGCGCAGACCGCGCCGGTCCTGCGCAAGGATTTCGTGGTCGATCCCTATCAGCTTGTCGAAGCCCGCGCGGCCGGGGCCGATGCCGTGCTGCTGATCGTCGCCGCCCTCGGCGAGGCGCTGCAGGACTATCTCGGCCAGGCCGCAGAGGCGGGGCTGGACGCGCTGGTGGAGGTCCATGACGAGGCCGAACTGCGCGTTGCGCTGGATGCCGGCGCCCCGGTCATCGGGGTCAACAACCGCAATCTGACCGATCTCAGCGTCGATCTGGCGGTTTGCGAACGCCTGCTGCCGCAAATTCCGCCGGCGACCGTCAAGGTCGCGGAGAGCGGCATTCATTCCGGTGCCGACGCCGCGCGGATGCTCGATGCCGGCGCCGACTCTGTGCTGGTCGGAACCTCACTGATGACCGCAGAGAAGCCTGGCGCGCTGATCGCCGAGTTCCGGGCGCAGGGCGAGACAGCGCGCCGGGCCTTTGTCCGGAGCGAAGCGGCCTGAGCGATGCGGATCAAGATTTGCGGCATTACGAGCGAGCGGGATGCCCGGGCCGCAGTCGGGGCCGGCGCCGACGCCCTTGGCTTCGTCTTCCATCCGCCGAGCGCGCGGGCGGTTACGGCCCTCCGGGCTGCGGAAATTGCCCGTTGCCTGCCGCCCTTCGTCGCCCGGGTCGGCGTGTTTGTGAACTTGCCGCCGGCGCAGATCCACACGATCCGGGACCGGGTCGGGCTGACCGCAATCCAACTGCACGGCGACGAGCAGCCGGACACCGCTCACGCCCTGCCGGGCCCGGTGATCAAGGCGTTCCGCGGCGCCGTGCCGCGCCGGCGGGTGTTCGAATACCGGACCGCCGGCTATCTGCTCGACGGCGACGCGGGCGACCGCTACGGCGGCGCCGGGCTGCCGGCGGACGAGGCGGCGGCTTCGGCCCTGGCCGGCGATCCGCGGTTCATTCTCGCCGGCGGCCTGGACGCGGACAATGTCGCCGGCCGCATCCGCCGCTTCCGCCCGGCAGCCGTGGACGTGTCGAGCGGCGTCGAACTGGAGCCGGGGCGCAAGTGCCCGGAAAGGATGCAGGCCTTCGTCGTCGCGGCGCGGGCGGCTCTCCTCTCCGGCAACGTCGCGCTGGCGGCGTAGCAGGCCGGAAGGGGCGGCGCGAACCGGCGTTTCCCCGGTCCGGGTGCAACCCTCAATAGCGATAGTGCTCCGGCTTGTAGGGCCCGGCGGCCGGGACGCCGATATAGTCGGACTGCGCCGCGCTGAGCTGGGTCAGCCGTGCGCCGACCTTGGCGAGATGCAGGCGGGCGACCTTCTCGTCCAGGTGCTTCGGCAGCACATAGACTTCCTTCTCGTACCGGCCCGGATTCTGCCAGACCTCCATCTGGGCGATGACCTGGTTGGTGAACGAGGCGCTCATGACGAAGCTCGGATGGCCCATGGCGTTGCCGAGATTCACCAGCCGGCCCTCCGACAGCAGGATGATGCTGTGGCCGTCCGGAAACTCCACCCGGTCGACCTGCGGCTTGATGTTGGTCCATTTCATGTTGCGCAGGGCGGCGACCTGGATCTCGCTGTCGAAATGGCCGATGTTGCAGACGATCGCGCCGTCCTTCATGCCGCGCATATGGTCGACCGTGATGACATCGACATTGCCGGTGGCGGTGACGAAGATGTCGCCGCGGGTCACGGCGTCCTCCATCGTCACGACATCGTAGCCCTCCATCGCCGCCTGTAGCGCGCAGATCGGGTCGATTTCGGTCACCATTACCCGGCAGCCGGCGTTGCGCAGCGACTGCGCGGAGCCCTTGCCGACATCGCCGTACCCGGCGACGACGGCGATCTTGCCCGACATCATGACGTCGGTGCCGCGCCGGATGCCGTCGACCAGCGATTCGCGGCAGCCGTAGAGATTGTCGAACTTGGACTTGGTCACGCTGTCGTTGACGTTGATCGCCGGGAACAGCAGCTCGCCCTTTTTCTGCATCTCGTAGAGCCGGTGGACGCCGGTCGTCGTCTCTTCGGTCACGCCGCGGATCGAAGCGGCGACTTCGGAATACCAGCCCGGTTTCTCTTCCAGCCGATTGCGGATCGAGGCGAAGGCAGCCTCCTCCTCCTCGTTCTGCGGATCGTCGAGGACGGACGGATCGCTCTCCGCCTTCTTGCCGAGATGGACCAGCAACGTGGCGTCGCCGCCATCGTCGAGGATCATGTTGGGCACGCCGCCGTCGGCCCAGTCGAAGATGCGGTGGGAATAGTCCCAGTATTCGTCCAGCGTCTCGCCCTTGACCGCGAAAACCGGCGTGCCGTTGGCCGCGATGGCGGCGGCGGCATGGTCCTGGGTCGAGTAGATGTTGCAGGTCGCCCAGCGGACATCGGCGCCCAGCGCCTCGAGCGTCCGGATCAGCACGGCGGTCTGGATCGTCATGTGCAGCGAACCGGCGACGCGCGCGCCCTTGAGCGGCCGAGCGGCGGCATATTCCTCGCGCGTCGCCATCAGGCCCGGCATTTCGGCTTCCGCCAGCGCGATTTCCTTCTCGCCGAATTCGGCCAGGGAAATGTCGGCGATCACATAATCCTTGGGGGGATCCCGGTCAGCCTCGCTCATCGTATCTCCTCTGGCGGCGCGTAGACCCGAAGATCATGACGGGCGCCGTCCGGGTCGAGTTTGCGTATCGGGGTGGTGTGGCGGCGGCGCCGATCCGGACCGCGCGACGAAAAACCGGCCCGTGTGTTAGCAGCGGGCAGGCCGGCATGCAAATATAACCATTTCCTTATCCGGCTTCCGCGCACCGGTGCCGGCCACGCGGTCTGCGATCGGTACTCGCCATCGCCGTGTGCGCCGATGGCGCTTGTGCGAAGGCCGGTTCCATGGTCAACCGCGCGGGCCATGAACGCACCGCCCGCCCATGACCGGACAGCGACGACTGCGCTTGCCGCAACGAGGGGCTTTCCGGCGGCGGCGGCGCTGTTCCTGTTCGCCATGTTCTGCTTCATCAGCATGGACGCGGTCGCGAAATGGCTGACCGGCCAGATCGACCTCGTCATGATCGTCTGGGGCCGCTACGCCGCGCAGACCCTGCTGCTCGCGCTGATCTTCGGCACGTCCTTTCCGCGCCGGCTGCGCACCCGGCATGTCGGGCTGCAGACCTCCCGGTCGCTCCTATTGCTGACGGCGACATTCTTCTTCTTCGCCGGGCTCGAGGCGCTGCCGCTCAGCGAAACCACGGCGATCTTTTTCGTTGCGCCGCTCATCGTCGTGGCGCTTGCCGGCCCGTTGCTCGGCGAGCCGATCGGCCTGTTCCGCTGGTCGGCGGTCGCCGTCGGCTTCGGCGGGATGCTGATCATCCAGCAGCCCGGCGCGGCGACGTTCCAGTGGGCCTCGCTGCTGCCCTTCGCGGCGGCGACCTGCTACGCGCTCCAGCAGATCGCGACCCGCAAGGTCACGGCCGGCGATGCCGCGACGACGACCCTCATATTCACGACGCTCGCCGGCACCCTCGTGGTGTCCTGCATCGCCCCCTTCTTCTGGGAGACGCCGGACTGGCGCCAGGTGCTGGCGATGCTGGCAATGGGGGCGCTCGGCGGCCTTGGCCATTTCGCGATGATCGTGGCGCTGACCCGCGCTCCGGCCTCGGCGCTGGCGCCGTTCGACTATTCCTCGCTGATCTGGGCGGCGCTGATCGGGGTCATCGTCTTCGACGAGGTCCTGCCGCCCAACACGCTCGCCGGCGCCGCCATCATCGCCGCCGCCGGCCTGTTCGTCATCTGGCGCGAGCGGCAGGCGCGGCGGCGCGGTTAGCCGGTCGCGGGCAGCAACGGACGTTCGGCCGATCCAAGCGCCCCGCCGACGGCGAGGATCAGGATATTGTTGTCAGGATTGCGCATCGGCATCCCATTCGACGCCGGTCGAGAAGATGTCGCCGCGGACCTCGACCTTTTCCCGCAAGCTGCCTGTCGGATCGGTCACGCCGCCACCCGGCATCGCGGCAATCTCCTCCCGCATCCAGTCGCGGAAGGCCCGGAGTCGCGGGTCTTCCGCGCTGCCGGGCGGATAGACGAGATAGTAGCCGGCCGTCGACGGCATGTGGACGTCGAAGGGCTCGACCAGCCGGCCCTCCGCCAGGTCCCGGGCAAGGATCTGCCGGTCGGCGATGACCATGCCGATATGGTTCAACGCCGCTTCCAGGGCGACCGGAACGGATTCGAAGACCGGGCCCGCCGCCGGATCGACGCCCTCGACGCCGGCGGCGAGCAGCCACATGCGCCAGTCGTCCGGCCGGTTCTCGACATGGATGCGCACGCGGTGGGCGACATCGACCGGCGCATCGAGCGGCGGCCCGCCGGCCGCAACCTCCGGCGTGCAGACCGCGGTGGCGTCCAGCGCCATCAGCCATTCGGCCTCCAGCCCCGGCCAGTCGCCGCGGCCGTAGCGCACCGCAAGGTCGAGATCGCCGGACCGGAAATCGTGGACGTCCGACGTGCTGACGAAGCGCAGTTCGATGTCGGGGTGGCGCTGCTGGAACCGGGTCAGCCGCGGCAACAGCCAGCGCAGCGCGAAAGCCGGCGAAAGGGTCATCGCCAGCGGCCCGTCGGCGCGATTGGCCGACAGGCGCCGGGTTGCCGAGCGCAGGATTGCGAGCGCTTCGGCCACCGAGGCCGCATAGCCGGCGCCCTCCGGCGTCAGCACGACGCGCCGGTGCGCGCGGTCGAACAGGCGCACGCCAAGTGCGTCTTCAAGCGTGCGTATCCGGTGACTGACGGCCGACGGCGTCAGGTTCAACTCGGCCGCCGCCGCGATGAAGCTGCCGCGCCGGGCGGCGGCTTCGAACACGCGCAGGCCATCGAGAGGGGGCAGGTTCATATATACCTTCTCAGATGAATATTTTTTATTTTAATAATATGAAATGACCGATTGCGAAACAGGATTTTTACTTCTAGACGGATGTCTGCGGCGATACTGCATCGTCAATTTTGGTTTTCAGTTGAAAAATATCGAATCAGGGAGAGAGGTCTATGTCGACCCTTTCGGACGAAATCATCGAACGGTCGAATGGCGCTGCCACAATCCGCGACGCAAAAGATGCGAACGGCTTCGATTTCGTGTCCATGATTGCCGACGGGCGACTGCCGACGCCCGCAATCGCCCGGACGCTCGGCTTCACCCTGGATTCGGTCGGAAACGGCGAGGCGGTTATCGTCTACGAGCCCGGTGAAAGTCACTACAATCCCATGGGCACCGTCCATGGCGGCCTGCCGGCGACGTTGATCGACAGCGCCGCCGGCGCCGCCCTCTACACGCAACTGCCGCCGGGCTACAGCTTTTCGACGGTCTCGCTGACCTGTGAATATTTCCGCGCCATCACGGCGAAAACCGGGCCGGTACGGTGTGTCGGCCAAGTCGTCAAGCGCGGCCGGCGGATTTCCATCGCCGACGCCACGGTGACCGACGGGAACGGCATCGTCTACGCCCGCGGCACCGCGACCTGCCTCGCCCATCCGCTCCGATAAACCGCTGCGGCGTCGCGCGAGCCCCGGCTTCGCCGCGCCGCGCCGGTCCGCGCGTTCGAACCGTTGCGCCTGAAGGACGTCCGCCGCCGCCCGGTTCCGGTGGCTGACCGCCGAAGGCGTCAGGTTCGGTTTAACCGCAACCGCCCTGAAGCTGCCACGCCGGGCGGCTTCGAACCCGCGCAGGGCATCGGGAGCCGTGGCAGGTCCACGATCGGTTTTCAGATGAATAATTCTAATTATTGTGATGAGAAATGATCCTTTGCCGAATGTGGAATTGGCTACCACATTGAGGTCCATGGACATGCCGTATGTCCGATTGCGGCAGTCAGATGAAATGAATCGAAATGAGGAAGCATCGCCATGTCGACCTTTACCAACGAACTTTCCCGACGGCCCGACTGGCCCGCGACGAACCGGATGGGCCTCGACGACCGGACCCCGGACCTGAAGCGTACCGCCGAAGGAGTCATCGACTACGATTTCTACCTGCGGCGCGCCCATCGCATCCGGGCCGAGGCGGCGCGCGGTTTCCTCCGGCGGTCCGGATCGGCGTTGCGCAGCGCGTTCGCCCGGGCCGGAAACCGCTGGACGCCGGGATACAGGCTGCTCTCAAGCCACTGAACGCCAGCCGGAGACCGGCCGCATCCCGATAGCGCCGCGCCGGGCCCGTTCATTCCCGGCGCGGCATCCGGTCCCGCCGATTGCCCGGCAGCCGCCCCCTGGAGTATCACGGGCGCCACCGCCCGCCATTCGGCCGCGGCCCTCCGTTCGGCAACCCCCCGGCAAAAATCCGCGCGCCATGCCCGACGCTTCGCTGAACATCGGCAATGCCCGCACCCTGCGCTGGGTCGATCCGGGCGTCCTGGCCTACCACCGCCGGCGGCTCGGCGGCCTCGACTTCTTCCGGGCGATGGCGCGGGGCGAGATTCCCGCCGTGCCGATCTATTCGGTGCTGGACATGCGCCTGACCGACGTCGGGCGCGGCTATTGCCGGTTCGAATGCGATACCGGGCCGCACATGGTCAATCCGGTCGGCGGCATTCATGGCGGCGTCTATGCCATCCTGGCGGATTCGGCCGCCGGCATCGCCGCCCAGTCCTGGATCGAAGAGGGCTCCGTCACCCGGACCGTGCGCCTCAACGTGGATTTCCAGCGCCCGCTGACCGCCGACTCCGGCACGGTCGTCTGCGAGGGCCGGACCGCGAAGGTCGGCCGCCGGATCGTCCTGTCCGACGCGACGATCACCGACCGGGAAGGCCGCGAAGCGGGGCGCGCCCAGGGCACATTCATGGTCGTGCCGGCCACCGGACCGGCGAGTCCGTCCGGCGGGCCGCCGCCGCCCGCCGGGCGCGAATTTCTCGCCGAATGGGGCGATACGGGCGCGATCCGCGCTGCGACGGCGGACCGGACCGGACTCGAACTGCTGTCCATGATTGCGGCCGGCCGGTTGCCCGCGGCGCCGATCGGGCAGACGCTCGGCTTCAGCCTCGAATCCGTCGGCGACGGCGCGGCGACATTCGTCTGCGCGCCGGCGGAGCGCCAGTACAACCCGTTGGGGATCGTGCATGGCGGCGTGCCCGCCACCCTGATCGACGCGGCGACCGGCTGCGCCATCCAGACGAAGCTGCCGGCCGGATACAGCTTCTCGACCGTCAGCCTGACCTGCGAGTTTTTCCGCGCCATCACGCTCGAAACCGGGCCGGTGCGCTGTATTGGCCGCATCGTCAAGCACGGCCGGCAGGTCTCGGTCGCAGATGCGGACGTGGTCGACCGCGACGGCAGGGTCCTGGTGCGCGGCACCGCCACCTGCCTCGCCCATCCGCTCCGCTGAGCCGCCGCCGTTACCGCTTGGCGACAAGGAACAGGCGCCGGAAGGGGAACAGGGTCCGGCCGTCCGGGCCGGGCGGGTAGGCGTCGGCGATGCGGGCGCGATAGGCTGCCTCGAAACCGGCGCGCCAGTCAGCGCCGAGCGCGTCGAGCATCGGCTTGAGCCAGGTGCCCTTGGTCCATTCGGCGACCGGGTTCTCGCCTTCGAGCAGCTGGAAATAGGTCGTCTCCCACAGGTCGAACTCCGAAACGACCGGCGCCAGCACCCGGTGGTAGAAGGCCGGCTCGTGCACCGGCGGCGGCTTCAGCAGCGGTTCCAGGGTTTCGATCCACGGCCCGTCGCGCGCGGCATCGGCCATCGCGGTGTGCGACGGCTCCGCGAAATTGCGCGGCATCTGCACCGCGAGCACGCCGCCCGGCGCCAGATCGCCGGCCAGCTTCGGGAACAGGGCCTCGTGAGCCGGCAGCCAGTGCAGCGCCGCGTTGGAGTAGATCAGGTGCTGCGGCCGGTCCGGCGCCCAGGCGGCGATATCGGCCTGCCGCCAGCGGATCTCCGGCAGGGTTTCCGCCGCCTTTTCGAGCATGGCGGCCGAGCCGTCGATCCCGGTCACGGCGGCCTCCGGCCAGCGCTGTGCCAGCCAGCGGGTGACGTTGCCGGCGCCGCAACCGAGGTCGGCCACCGTCGCCGGCCGCTCCAGGTCGATCCGGTTCAGCAGGTCGAGCGCCGGGCGCAGCCGGTGGCCGGCGAAGCGCAGATACTGCGCCGGATCCCATGCGTCGCGGTTCGTCGTTACGCCTGTCATGCCTGCAATGTCACATCCTGCTGGACCTTCCGTATTCGAACCCCGTAACACAGGGACGGAAATTGCGCGACCGGTGGACGGGGGAGACCCGATGGGCGGCTACGATCTTTTCATGGAGGACTTCGCACCCGGCGACCGGTTCGTCACCGAAGGCGAGACGGTGGCCGAGAGCCAGGTGATCGATTTCGCCATGCAGTGGGATCCGCAGCCCTACCACACCAACGCGCGCCACCCGCGCACCGTGGCCCAGGGCGGCCTGATGGCGAGCGGCTTCCACACGGTCTGCATGACCTTCCGCCAGTTCCAGATGGACGGCGTCATCGGCGCGGCGGCGCTGGCGAGCCCCGGCATCGACAAATTGCGCTGGCTCAAGCCGGTGCGCCCCGGCGATACGCTGCACGTCGAATCCGAGGTCGTCTCGGTCCGGCGCTTCGAATCGAAGCCCGACCGCGGCGCGGTGACCATGGAGCACCGGACGGTCAACCAGGACGGCGCGGCGGTGTTCTCCTGCGAATGTACCCACATCCTGCAATGCCGGGACGGGGGAGAAGAGCGATCCGAAACCAGGGAAGTATAGATCGATGAAAACGACAATCGAACTTCCCGCCCCCCTGTTCCGGCAGGCCAAGGCGCTTGCCGCCGCCCGCGGCGTCACGTTGCGGGAATTCATTGCCGAAGCGGTGGAAGAGCAGATCCGGCGCTGCTCGCACGAGGATCGCGCCGGCGGCACGGAACCGCCGTGGATGGCGGGGTTCGGCGCTTCGTCCGCAGGGTCAATGGGGTGCCCTGCAATCGAGGCTCTGCTTCGCCGGGCGCGACCCGTCAGCCGTCCAGCAGGTTGAGAATGCGCAGGCCGGGAAAGAGGGCGTAGCCGCGGTCGAGCGTCACCCATTCGCAGCCGTGCTCGATGGCAAGCGCCGCGTGGTAGGCGTCCGGCAGCCGGTTGCCGGTCAGCCGGAGCGTGTCCGCCATGCCGCGGAAGATGCGCCAGTGGCTGTCGCCCGGGCGCAGCGCCACGGCGGCCGACTGGGCGCGCAGGGCGTCGACGAACGCAATAGCGGCCTCGCCCGGCGTGGGCGGATGGAAGACCCGGGGATGCGTCAGGACCCGGAGGACGCCGCTGAGCGCAAGCTCGGACAGGCCGACGCTCTCCCGGCCCGACATCGCCTCGGCCAGCCAGCGCCGGCACGCCCGGTGGTGGGGCGCGTCGGCGCGAAACGCGCTCACCAGCACGCTGACGTCAGGACTCTGCATCCAGGATGGCCAGAAGCGCCGCGTTGTCCGTCAGGTCCACGCCGGGCTGGACGCCCTGCCCCCTGAAAACCGGAAGGGCCGGCGCGTGGGCGACCGGCGCCGGGTTGGCAAGAAAGGCGCGAAGGGCCTGCTCGAAGGTCTCCTTCAGGGTCTTGTGCTCGCGCGCCGCGCGGGCCTTGACCGCCTGGAGCAGCACATCGTTGATATCGATCGTCGTTCTCATGTGTGAAAACATACAGTAAAATATGTTTTCACACAATAGTTGATAATGGCCCGGTGCCGCCACTTTGACAGTATAGAAACGGCTGCCCGCAAGAGGTCAATCGACACGAAATGCGTGATTCGGTAAATTCGTGTCATGAAAAACATTACCGTCACCTTGCCCGACGATGTCGCGGCCTGGGTGGAAGTCCGGGCTGCCGAAAGGGGGCGCAGCGTATCCGGCTGGCTGGCCGAGCTTCTGGAAGAATTGCGGCACAGCGAGGACGCGTACGATCGCGCCATGGCCCGCTACCTCGCGAGGAAGCCGCGCAAGCTCCGCTGGGTCGACAGCCGCAAGCCGGCGCGCGACGACCTGCATGACCGTGCCGGTCTTCGTTGATACCGGCGTCCTCGTCTACCAAGAGGACGGGTCGGAACCGGCGACGCAACCGGGAATGCCCTTTCGAAAGGCTCAGGGCAGGCCCTTCGATACGCCCCGGATTTCATCCGGGGCTACTCAGGGTGAGGGGAAATAGGGGTGGCAAAAACACCCCTCATCCCGAGTAGGCGCGCTTGCGCGCCGTATCGAGGGGCGCCCTGCCGCCGTGGTTCAACTTAAGGCGGATATGCTCTAATTCCGCATCGGCGGCAGTTTCCGGTAGCCGGCGGGCACGGCGAACAGGGCCGGATCGACGGGGCCGATCTTCAGGTTCTGCAGCTCCAGGGTGAGCGGCTGCGTCTGCGCGCCGCGGACGACGGTGCCCGCCATCTTGACGACGATCCGGTGTTTCGTCGCCCAGGCGAGGCCGCTGAACCGGTCGCCCGCCGCCGACCTGCTCGATACCCTGTATTTCGTCACCGCCAGGCCGGCCAGCGTCTCCCCGCCCAGCTTCTCCCGTTTCGAGGCCGGGTCGGACAGGCCGAAATTGTATTGCGGGGCGGTTGCAACGACCGGGCGCCAGCCGCGCTGGCTGAGCAGGAGCTGAATCGCCTGGCCGCCCCTCCGGTCGAAAATCATGGCGACGATCTGCTTGCCCGACTTGAATTCCAGCCGCTGCCGGTTTGCCGTGTAATAGAGCCGCGCGGTGCGCGAGCGGCCGCGGTCGTCGGTGAATACCATGTCCGCCCTGTAGTCGACCGTCGGCGGCCCCCACGCTCCGCCGCTCCGGTCCTGCGCCGCGGCCGCGGCCGGGACCAGCAGGATGGCGGCGGCGAAGGCGCGCGTAAGGATCATGCGGCGACGGCCGGTTCGGCGGCGGCATAACCGCCGTGCAGGTCGAGGATTCGGTCGCGCCAGGCGAGCACCGGATCGTCGGGGCGCAACAGGGCGCAATCGCTGGTGCAGCGCGCGAATTGCAGCATTCCGAATATGCAATAGTCAGCGTAGTGCGGCCGGTCGCCGGTCAGGAAGGGCTGCCGGCCGACGATCCGGCGGACCGGGACCATGGCGGACCGGAAGCGGGCCACGAAGTCGTCCCGCTCCGGGCGCAACTCCTCGAAGCTGCGCCGCATCATTGTCTCGCGGGAGGATTTGAAATAGGCGCGGTCGGCGTCGACGGTCCATTCGAAGATGTCGTAGACGATGGCCCCGGCGATCGGCGGCAGCATCACCGTGTCGGCGAATTCATTGGCGAACCGCGCGAACGCCTTTCCTTCCGGACCGCCGAACAGGCTGGGGGCCTCGGGATAGGCCTCTTCGAGATACTCCGCGATGGCCCAGCTGTCGCCGATGCTGCGCGCGCCGTCCTTCAGTGTCGGCACCCGCTCGGCGCCGGCAAACGAGACCTTCTCCCTGACCTCGGTGAAGATGCACGGCTCGGTCTCGAACGCGAGCCCCTTGTGTTTCAGCGCCATCTTCGTCTTCCAGCAGTGCGGGCTGAAGCGCCGGTCTTCGGCGCCGGAGAGGTCGTAGAGGATGCGGGACATGGGCGGCCTTCCGTCGCTCGGTTATCCGGGGGAGAGGGGGTGCGCCGGGCCGGGCGCTGTTCAAGGCGTCACATAGGCCTGACCGGCAACCCCTCAACGGGTCAGCACGCCGCTTGGCCGAAGCTTCGCCGAGATGGCGCGACGCGGGCGGATTCCGGGCGCCGGCGCGGGCTTGCGGCACATTGTCAGCGCGTCGGCAGTCTGTTTGACCGGTCCGGGGCCGGCCCATACCGTTCGCGGCGGTTATCGACCGACCGCGCTTCCGTCCGCCGGCCTGCCAGGGCGGCGGCGAAGCGCCGCGAGGCAGCGATGGCGACACAGTGCGCGAAACCGGCCGTCCGTCCGGCCAATCCGAATTTCTCGTCCGGCCCGTGCGCCAAGCGCCCCGGCTGGACGGTGGACGTTCTGCAAAGCGCGATGCTGGGCCGTTCGCATCGCTCGGCCGAAGGCAAGGCGCGGCTGAAGGACGTCATCGACCGTACCCGCGCCGTCCTCGGCATTCCGCAGGACTACCGGATCGGCATCGTGCCGGCGTCCGACACCGGCGCCGTCGAAATGGCGATGTGGTCGATGCTCGGCGCCCGCCCGGTCGACATGCTGGCGTGGGAGAGTTTCGGCAAGGGCTGGGTGACCGATGTCGCCAGGCATCTGAAGCTGGACGACATGCGCCTGATCGAAGCGCCCTACGGAGAACTGCCGGATCTCGGCCGGGTCGATCCCGCCCACGATGTCGTGTTCACCTGGAACGGCACGACCTCCGGCGTGCGTGTGCCCGACGGCGACTGGATCGATCCCCGGCGCGGCGGCCTGACGCTGTGCGACGCCACCTCGGCGGTCTTCGCCATGGACCTGCCGTGGGACAAGCTGGATATCACCACCTGGTCCTGGCAGAAGGCGCTGGGCGGCGAGGCGCAGCACGGCATGCTGGTGCTGGGCCCGCGCGCGGTCGAGCGGCTGGAGAGCTACCTGCCGCCCTGGCCCCTGCCCAAGCTCTTCCGGCTCACCAAAAACGGCGCCCTGATCGAAGGCGTGTTCGAGGGCGAGACGATCAACACGCCGTCGATGCTGTGCGTCGAGGATGCGCTGGACGCCCTGCGCTGGGCCGAGGAAATCGGCGGGCTCCCGGCCATGATCGTCCGGTCCGAGGCGAACCTGGCCGCTATTGCGGCGTGGATCGGCGGCTCGCCGGCGTTCCGCTTCCTGGCGGCAGACCCGGCGGTCCGGAGCAGCACGTCGATCTGCCTGGCCTTCGCCGATCCGGAGGTCACCGCGCTGCCCGAAGACAGGCAGAGGGCCCTTGCCCGGTCGATTGCCGGCCTGCTGGCGGCCGAAGGCGTGGCCTACGATGTCGCCGCCTATCGCGATACCCCGCCAGGACTGCGCATCTGGGGCGGATCGACGGTCGAGACCGCCAACATTTCGGCGCTTTTACCGTGGCTCGACTGGGCATATGGTGAAGCGGCCGGCCGGCTGAAGGCCGCCGCCTGAAGGCCCGTCGACCGGCCCGGCCGCCCGTTCCGCTCCAACCGAATTCACGGCGACATCATGCCTTCAGAGACGCCAAGAGTTCTGATCTCCGACAGGATGAGCCCGCGCGCGGCGGAAGTCTTCCGGCAGCACGGGGTCGACGCGGATATCAAGCCCGGCATGGCGCCCGAAGAGCTGAAGAGCGTCATCGGCGCGTATGACGGGCTGGCCGTGCGCTCTGCGACCCGCGTGACCGGCGACATCCTCGATGCGGCCGCCCGGCTGAAGGTCATCGGCCGGGCCGGCATCGGCGTCGACAATATCGATATCAACGCGGCGACCTCGAAGGGCGTGCTCGTGATGAACACGCCGTTCGGCAATTCCATCACCACCGCCGAGCACGCCATCGCGCTGATGTTCGCGCTCGCCCGGCAGATACCCGCCGCCGACCTCAGCACCCAGGCCGGAAAATGGGAGAAATCCCGTTTCATGGGCGTGGAGCTGACCGGCAAGGTGCTGGGGGTCGTCGGCTGCGGGAATATCGGATCGATCGTCGCCGAGCGGGCCCGCGGCCTGAAAATGAAGGTGATCGCCAGCGATCCCTTCCTGTCGCCGCAGCGCGCCCGGGAAACCGGCGTCGAGAAGGTCGAGCTCGATGAGTTGTTGCAGCGCGCCGACTTCATCACGCTGCACACGACGCTGTCCGACGGCACAAGGCACCTGATCGACGCCGCCGCGATCGGCCGGATGAAGCCGGGCGTGCGGATCGTCAACTGCGCCCGCGGCGGCCTGATCGATGAAGACGCGCTCAAGGCGGCGCTGGACGATGGCCGTGTCGCCGGGGCCGCGCTCGACGTGTTCGAAACCGAACCGGCGAAGGAGAACCCGCTGTTCGGCTCGGACAAGGTCGTGGCGACGCCGCATCTCGGCGCCTCGACCGAGGAGGCGCAGGAGAATGTCGCCGTCCAGGTCGCCGAACAGATATCCGGATACCTGCTGAACGGCACGGTCACGAACCCGATCAACATGCCGGCCGTGTCGGCCGCGGAAGCCTTCCGGCTGCGCCCCTATATCGAACTGGCGCGCCAGCTCGGCGGCTTCGCCGGCCAGATCACGGAGAGCCCGCTGGTGGACGTCAAGATCCGCTACGAGGGCCAGGTGGCGGACCTCAACACCCGTCCGCTGACCGCATCGCTGCTCACCGGGCTGCTGGCGCCGCTCTACGAGGGGGTCAACCCGGTCAACGCACCCCACCTCGCCCGGGAACAGAATATCGCGGTGACCGAGGAAACCGACGAACGGGCGACCGACTACCAGACCCGCATCCACCTCGCGATCACGACCGAGAAACGCCGGCGCTCGATTGCCGGCACCCTGGTGCACGGCGACCAGCCGCGCATCGTCGAGATCGAAGGCATCCAGATCGAAGCCACGCTCAGCAGCGTCGTGCTGTTCGTCCGCAACCGGGACAAGCCTGGGATGATCGGTTCCCTGGGCAAGGCGCTGGCCGACGCCGGCGTCAACATCGCGACCTTCCATCTCGGCCGGTCGGAACCGGGCGGCGACGCGATGGCCCTGGTGTCGGCCGACAGCGACATCACGGAGCCGGTCCTGATGCAGCTTTGCACCCTGCCTCATGTCAAACAGGTGAAAGTCCTGCGCTTCTAGGCGCCGGCACCGCCGGCGTTCCGCGCGCGAAATCGATCCATGGCGACTTCCGACAACCGAGGCCTTCTGCCGGCCGGCCTGCGCGACGTGCTGGCGCCGGACGCGGCGCATGAAGCGGCCGTCGTCGAGCGGCTGCTCGACAGTTTCGCGCGCTGGGGCTACCGCCGGGTCAAGCCGCCGCTGGTCGAGTTCGAGGCGTCGCTGCTCGAAGGCGCCGGGGCGGCGATGGCCGGCGAGACCTTCCGGCTGATGGATCCGGTCAGTCAGGCGATGATGGGCGTGCGCGCCGACATGACGCTGCAGATCGCCCGGATCGCCGCCAGCCGGCTCGCCGCGGAGGCCCGGCCCCTGCGGCTCTCCTACGCCGGCGACGTGCTGCGGGTGCGGGGTACGCAGCTGCGGCCGGAGCGGCAGTTCGTGCAGGTCGGCGGCGAGCTGATCGGCGCGGCCGGGCCGGCGGCCGATACCGAAGTGATCCTGATGGCGGTCCGGGCTCTGCGGGATATCGGGCTCGACCGCCTGTCGGTCGACCTGACCTTTCCGACCCTGATTTCGTCGCTCTGCCGCGCCCTGACCATTGCCGACGAACGGGAGGCCGCTGTACGCGCGGCGCTCGACAGCAAGGACCGGCAGGCCCTTGCCGCGGCGCTGCAAGGCGATGCGGAAAGCCGCGCGATATTCCTCGCGCTGCTCGATGCGACCGGACCGGCTGGGCCCGGCCTCGCGCTCTTGGAGGCGACCGGAATGCCGTTGGAGGCGCGGGCCGATGTCGACCATCTGGCCGACGTGGCGGCCCGTATCGCCGCCGCCGCGCCCGATCTCGCGCTGACCGTCGATCCGGTCGAATATCGCGGCTTTGAGTATCACACCGGCATCGGCTTTACCGTCTACCGGAACGGCAGCCGGGGCGAGATCGGCGCCGGCGGCCGCTATCTCGCCGGTTCCGGCTTTGCCGACCGGGCCATCGAACCGGCGACCGGCTTCACGCTTTTCCTCGATACCGTCATCCGCGGCCTGCCGGCGCCGCAGGAGCCGTCCCGCCTGTTCGCACCCTGCGGGACGCCGCCGGAAACCGTCGACGCTCTGCGCCAGGAGGGCCGCACCGTCGTCGCGGGCCTCGAGCCGGCCGGCGATATCGACGCGGAGGCCCGGCGGCTCGGTTGCGACGCGGTGCTCGAAGACGGCGCCCCGCGCGCCGTCGCGCCCGCCGCGGACGCGCCGGAGTAGGGAGGCGGGCCATGGCCAACGTGGCGGTCGTCGGCAGCCAGTGGGGCGACGAGGGCAAGGGCAAGATCGTCGACTGGCTCTCGGAGCGCGCCGATGTCGTCGTGCGCTTCCAGGGCGGCCACAATGCCGGCCACACGCTGGTGATCGACGGCGTCACCTACAAGCTGAGCCTGCTGCCCTCCGGCATCGTCCGGCCGGGCAAGCTTTCGCTGCTCGGCAACGGCGTGGTGATCGACCCCTGGGCGCTGCTGGAGGAAATCGACACGGTGAGCGCCCAGGGCGTGGCGGTCGATCCGGACCGGCTGCGCATCGCGGAAAACGCGGCGCTGATCCTGCCCCTGCACCGCGAACTCGACAATCTGCGCGAGGCGGCGAGCGGCAGCGGCCGGATCGGCACCACCGGCCGCGGCATCGGGCCGGCCTATGAAGACAAGGTCGGCCGGCGCGCCGTCCGCGCCGGAGACCTGGCGCATCCGGACGTGCTGCGCAGCCGGATCGGCCGCGTCCTGCAACACCACAACGCGCTGCGCGCCGGCATGGCCGCGGCGCCGGTTGGCGGCGACGCGCTGTTCGACAGCCTGATGGAGATCGCGCCGCGGATCGCGCCCTTCCTGGAGCGGGTCTGGGAGCGGCTGAACCGGCTGCGCCGGGAAGGCAAGCGCATTCTCTACGAGGGCGCCCAGGGCGCCATGCTCGACGTCGATCACGGGACCTACCCGTTCGTCACCTCGTCGAACACCGTGGCCGGCCAGGCGGCGATCGGCAGCGGCCAGGGGCCGGGCGCCATCGGTTATGTCCTCGGGATCACCAAGGCCTACACCACGCGGGTCGGCGCCGGGCCGTTTCCGACCGAGCAGGACAACGAGACCGGCGCCCGGCTGGGCGAACGCGGCCACGAATTCGGCACGGTGACCGGCCGGCCCCGGCGCTGCGGCTGGTTCGACGCCGTCATGGTCCGGCAGGCGATCAAGGTCGGCGGCATCGACGGCATCGCGCTGACGAAGCTGGACGTGCTCGACGGCTTCGAAAAGCTGAGAATCTGTACCGGCTACCGGCTGAACGGCGACCTGATCCAGCACTTCCCGTCCAGCGAGAGCGAGCAGGCTGCGGTCGAACCGGTGTGGGAGGAGATCGACGGCTGGTCCGACAGCACGAGGGGCGCCCGGTCGTGGGCCGAGCTGCCGGCGACGACGGTGAAATACGTCCGCCGTATCGAAGAATTGATCGAAACGCCGGTCGCGCTGCTGTCCACCAGCCCCGAAAGAGACGATACAATCCTGGTGCGCGATCCCTATGCGGATTGACGCAAGACGGTTGCCCGGCGGCCGCCGCGCCCCGTAACCTGCCGGCCTTCCGGCGGCCCGGACCGGCATCCGCCGCCTTTCGCGAGGATTTCCGCATGGTGCGTAGACTGATCGGCATGATGGCGCTGGCGGCCCTGGTTACGGCCGCCCTGGCCGGCCCGGCGGCGGCGCAGCGGGTCGATGGGCAGCGGGTCGATGGCAAGCGCACGGAATCCTCCATCTCCGCAGCCGGGCAGGCGAAGGTGGCGGCGCTGGCGCGCGGCTTCATGCGCGCCCGGGGCGTCAAGGGCATGTCGATCGGCATCGGCGCCAACGGCAAGCTCCTGCTCGCCACCGGCTTCGGCGAGGCGCGGCCCGGCCTGCCTTCCGGCAAGGATACCGTCTACCCGATCGGCGACATCACCCAGCAGCTCACCGCCGCCGCCCTGCTGTGGTGGCAGGACCGGAACTATCAGAACGCCGGCCCGGTCCGGGTCAACGATCCGGTTAACGAATACTTCTTCGGCGTCGCCCACTGGCAGGGCATGAAACTCGGCCATCTGCTGACCCATACCTCGGGCCTGCCGCCGCTGGCCGATTCGGTCTTTTTCGAGGAACGGCTCTATTCCAGCATCAAAGCCCACCGGATCCTCGACTTCGTCAAGGGCCGGGAGCTGGATTCCCGGCCGGGAGAGAAGTTCCGGGCCAGCCGCTCCAACTATTTCCTCATCACCCAGGTGATCGAGGTCGGACTGCGGCTGTTCTTCCACGACTATATCCAGACCGAGATCTACGATCTCAACGGAATGACCCGATCCGGCTTCCTCGGCACCACGCCGCTCAGCCGGCGGGCGCAGGGCTATGCCGACGGCCGGCCGAGCCGCGAAGTCAACCCGACCATGTTCCTCGGCAGCGCCGATGCAACCTCGACCGTTGTCGACCTGATAAAATTCGACCGCGAACTGATGCGCGGCCGGCTGTTCTCGGCGGAGGCGAAGCAGGCCATGTTCAGCCGGCATATCCGCGCCGGCGAAAAGGATTTGTGGCATGGCGCGGGCTGGTATGTCCGCGGCGCCGGCGCGCGGCAGGCTTATTTCACCCTCGGCCGGCTTCCGGGCTTTTCGTCGATCAACAAGATTTACCGAAGCACCGCCGCCGGCACGGACCGCTATGTCGTCATCCTGACCAATGCCGATGGCATAACCGGGCTCGAAGGGCTGGCCGACCGCCTCCTCGCCGCGGCGCGCTGAAGCGCGTCCGTATATCCGATAAGTTACCTCCTCTTCCTTGGGATTGTTCTGCGAAATGGGCCAGACCGCCGCAACCTTGTCTATCCCCCTCTTCAGAGGGGGATGTGGCCGAGCGCAGCGTGGTCGATGGGGGTGCCGTGTCGAATCTGCAAGAAGCGCCTTGCGGCGCTGCGCGT